>JAHDCT010000059.1 GCA_020629735.1 bacterium
TAGTTTATTCATTAGTTTTGTTATGATTAAAGTATTTTTAGCTGAAGTAATTACAGATTCTAGACAGAAAGAGCTTACCGCTCAAAGAATGGAAGAACTTGAGCAATTAGTTTCTACTTATTGATGATTGAGTATTGTAAAGGCTGTTCAGCAAAGAATTAAGCCTGATTATAAAACATATATTTGACCATGAAAGCTTGAAGAAATTATTGAATGAATGAAGGAATCATGAGCTGAATTGCTTATTTTTGGTAATATTCTAAAGCCAGCCCAAATTTATACTCTGAATGAGATTTTGCGTAAGGCATCTAAGGATGATGAGATACAGCTTAAAGCTTGGGACAGAGTTGATTTGATTTTGAAAATTTTTGATCGTCATGCTACGAGTTCAGAAGCTAGATTGCAAATTGAGTTAGCAAGTATTAAACATATGTGACCTCGTATTTTTTGAATGTGAATGGAATTATCACGTCAGTGATGATGAATTTGAACTTCGTGAATTTGAGAAACAAATACGGAGATTATGCGTAGGCATTTGAGAACGAGACGCCAACAGATTGTAAAACAGTTGAGCAAGTATGAGCAGGTGAGAGAGAATCATAGAAAAGCGAGAAAAAAGAAATATTTACCTACGGTATGACTTGTTGGTTATACTAATGCATGAAAATCTAGTGTTATGAATGCTCTTACGAATAAGGGAGTTCTTGTTGAAAATAAACTCTTTGCTACTTTATGAACTGATGTAGGCAAACTGTATATTCCTAGTATGACCTGAAAGTGAACGGAAATATTAATCAATGATACGATTTGATTTATTCGTGACTTACCCCCTAGTTTAATTAAAGCATTTACGTCTACTTTGGAAGATAGTATTGAGGCTGATATTCTTTTGCATGTTATTGATGCATCAGATCCTTTGTGGGATGATAAAATTGAAGTCGTAGATACAATTTTAGATACTATTTGAGCAGAGCAGCCAAGGTGCTATGTGTTTAACAAATTAGATTTGTTAGATCAAGCTTGAATATCGAGATCTACATTTTTGGAAGAGTCGTCTTCATGGCTTGAGATGTATTGTGAAAAAAAAGATTATGAGACTCCTGAAATACTTTCTGTTTCAGCGGTTTCTGGAGAGTGATTGAAAGAATTGGAAGAGTATTTGGTTCAGCGTTTACAGAAGAAGCGGTAGAAGAAAAGTTCGAGAGTAAAAGAGTTCGAAAGTTTGAGAGTTGAAATGAATGAAAAAGAGAATGAGTGAATTAGGGATTAAAAGTTTTATAGTTAGAGAGTTTCAGAGAGAGGGAAGTGAGTATTTTGCCGAGCGTTTCCAGAAAATTGTATTTAAATTTGCTTGCATTTGGTTGGTGTGATTTTTTCTAGTTGTTAACATTATCCAAGGTCTCAAGTACTGCTGTAGAGGCTTTTTCGCTTACTTGTGTGGTGATTTCGTTATTTTTCTTTGAGAGGATGCGCTCAATTTTTGTTAATCGTGTTAAAAGGCTATCTAATCAATTAATTTCTGAAGTATCTATTTTCTTAAAAGCGTCGGCTTGATTTGTATTAACATAGTAATCAATTTGTTTAGCTTTCTTGCTTCAGATTTTATGACTAAAAAATACCATATCTAGTTGTGAATTGCTTTTTTTTGATTTCATATCTACTTCGACAGTAAGTTGTCGCTTTTCTTTTGGAGTTTCATTTTCTTTTTTTTCTTTGTATTTTTTAAGGGTTATTGTTGTTACTCAATTTATTTGTAATTCATACATATTGGGTTCGATTATTTCTCATCTTGATACTATTTCTTTTACAAGGTGTGCACTTAGATACTCAATTACTTTTTCTTTTTCTTGATGTGAAAGTTTGTTTGTTTGTAGTTTAAGCATAGCAGAAATATCGTCGTATCAGGCGACCTGGCTTTGAGATCTGATTGCTTTACCGTTTACCATGGGAGAGTGAAAAAGTAAAAGAGTTCGAAAGTAAAAATGTTGAAGTGAATGAGTGAAAGAGTTCTTTATTTAAGTATAGTGAGATGTTGAAAATTTGCTAAAAAGTTTAGGAAAACTTTTAAACGTTAGTTGAATGTTACATTCATTTATCTGTTTATTCACTTTTCACTTATTCACTCTTTTACTTCATATATGTCACCTTTATTTTTTTAACTTGACTAGAAAGTTATTTGTAAAAGGCTACACTTATTTGACGTTTGTGTAATTCATTTAATTTTGTTTTTTACATGTCTGAAGTTGTTTTTTCACTTAAGGAAGCTAGGTCTCTTATTTCTGAGCTTTATCAGAAGTTGTGATCTAAAATAATTTGACAATGACAGCTTATAGATTGGTTGATAATTGCTACGTTGGCTAGATGACATGTTTTATTGGAAGGGGTCCCTTGATTAGCTAAGACATTGGCTGCAGAGTATCTAGCTCAATCTTTTGGAGTTAGATGTTCGCGTATACAATTTACTCCTGATTTACTGCCGTCTGACATTATTTGAACTCAGATACGACATCAATGAAAATGATCATTTGAGACTATGTTGTGACCAGTTTTTTCTTCTTTTGTTCTTTGAGATGAAATTAATCGTGCTCCTGCAAAAGTTCAGTCAGCATTATTAGAGGCTATGTCAGAATCTTCTGTGAGTATTTGAACTGAACGTTTTGATTTACCTCAACCGTTTATGGTTGTTGCTACTCAAAATCCACTTGAACAACAATGAACCTATCCATTACCAGAAGCTCAGCTTGATAGATTTCTTATGAAAATACCTGTTGATTATCCAAATGAAAAGGATGAGATTCGTATTATGCGTCAATATGCATCAACAGATGTGCATGAAGAATATTCAGAGATTTGTACGTTAGAAAAATTACAGAATATGCAAAGATTGCTAGAATCGATTCATGTTTCTGATGAGATTTATGCCTATATAAAGAATATTGTCTTTGAGACGAGATATCCTTGAAAATATCTTGCTTCTGAGATGACGTGATATCTTCGTGTGTGAGCTTCTCCTAGAGCATCATTAGCATTTGTTCAATGTTGAAAAGCAAGGGCATTGATAGAATGAAGAGATTATGTTTTGCCAGAGGATATTGCATATGTGGCGTATCCAGTACTTTTTCATAGACTTCTTCCAAGTTATCAGGCTTTTGTAGATAAGGTTTCTATCAAAGATATAATTGAAGAAATCATTCGTGTTGTTCCTCGTGTAGAGGCTAATGTATAGTTTGTTGCTTTGTTAATGTACGTATTCTTTGATGTTTTATCTTTTCGTTTTTTTATTTGATGGATCATCAATTAAAAGAAATAGACCATATTCACTATAAAGATGTCGGAATATCTCAGAGATTTTTTTTAGAATTGTCTGGAAGATATGCTTTAAGAAAAAAATGACTTGGTTGAGATTTTTCTGAGATGAGAACTTATGCACCATGAGATGATCGATCTAAAATTGATTGGAAGACTACTGCTAAAAAAAATACTTTATATGTTAAGGAGTATGAGCAAGAAGGTCATTTCCAGCTACTTTTTTGATTAGGATTATGAGACTTTTGATGACGAAATCTATGAACGAAAGACATATTTTTTTGAAAAGTAGCTAAGATTTTTACTTTGCTAGCTTTGATATGACTGCGTTCATGAGATGATATTAGACTTTTTGGTTCATCTTTGTATTTTCTAGGAACATGAAGTTCGCAAGATCATTTTCGTCTCATGATGGATGATCTTTCTTGATATAGCACTTCTCGTGTGTCGTATCTTCTAGGCGGATCTCATAACTCTGATTCGTATTCAACAACAACTTCTTTGTTGACAGGTTTTTTGAAAGAAAAAATCATTCAAAGATGTTTTGTTGTGTGTGGTGTTCCATATAGTTGATGAGAACATGAACTAGAGTTTCTGCTCCAACACAATATGCTTGTTTATATTGCTTGCTGTCCGATTGAAGAGGAGAGAGAGCAAGATCAACATATAAGGACTTTATGGAAGAAGAGTATTGAATCATCATGATGAGCTTTTATTGAATTATATGATTATACTGATCCTGTTGATGCGTTGTTGAAATGAATCTAGGTTTTGTAAATTTTTTCTTTCTACTTTTATGTTAATTTTCGTGCTTTATGTGATCAGATGTGTATCTTTATTGAATAGAACAAGGATGAGCATTGTTTTGATGGTGGACAATTTTGTGGATCTTGTTCGTTTTATTATGAGTTTTCTTCTTTTTTTGAACGCAAAAAAAACACCTTACATGAGGTGCTAGGTCTTTTAAAAAAGAAGAACTTTCTGATGTACTTTCATATTTAACTGGACATAAAAATTCTTTGACGAATAGAGAATGGTATACGGTTATTTTTTCTTATTTGGATGCATTACGTGCTTTGTGATATGATATTGAGAATCATGATTTTTATCATTTTCTTCACGACTGATATAGATTTCTTTTTACTCATGAAATCAAACCTGTTGATATACCTCAAAGAGAGTTAGAGCTTCATGTTTTTTCTGTTATAACTTCTGATTTTTTATCCTTACCTATTTCTGATGAATCAACATAAGAGATGTTCTTGGTGTGTATGAGATGAGCTTTATGAGAAATATCATGATGAAGAACGAGGAGTTCTTGTCACTGATGATAAAACTTTGTTTGAGTTTTTGATTTTAGAATGAGCACAAGCTTGATTGAGTTGGATAACTATTTTGCGTAAACGTGAATGATATAGGAAACTGTTCTATGACTTTGACCCTATCTTGTGCAGTCAGATGACGGATGCGTATTTAGAGAGTGTTTTAGAAAACCCTTCTATTATTAGAAACAGACGTAAAGTTTTTTCTGTGAAGAAAAATGCTGCTGCTTTTTTGAAAATTGTTGATGAATTTGGTTCATTTTATACATATCTTTCTCAATTTTTTCCTGTTATTCCTCTTATTCATAGATATCATTCTTTGTGAGAATATCCAACGGTGATAGATGAATCTACTGCGCTCTCTAAGGATCTTAAGAAAAGGGGAATGACTTTTGTATGACCGACTATTCTATATGCATATGTTCAAGCTGTGTGAATTGTTGATGATCATGTTGTTTGATGTTGGAAAGCATAAAGATATTTTATAATATGTATTGTAGATTTTTCTTGAGTGGCTATATTTCGTTTTGTATGTTTTGATTTTTCTCTCTTGTGACGTATTTTCAGAAATTAAAAAAATTCTTTGGTGTCTTAGAAATAGCTCAGTATGAATTCTTTCTTTTTTTTCTTTCTAATGTTATTCATGCTTTATTTCCTCTTGCGACGGTATGGATGATTGATCAGGTTATGTATGGTTTAGAAATGTGAGTTGACGCTACTGAACTATATAGTTATCTCTATATACTAGCTTGATTGATTGTGGTATATCGTTTGTATGAGTTCTTTTGAAGAAATAACGATTGGATGTATGATTCGACGATTAGAAAATATTTGCGGGAAACGTATATTAATAAATATGTTTTATTGGATGCAAATGCTGTTGAGAGTATTGGTACATGAAGGCTTATATCAATAATTGAGAAGTGAATTAGTAAGCGAATAGATCTTATTAAAATTACCTTTAGAGAATGAATTAAAAACTCTGTTTCATTGGTTTTTATTGTTTTTTATTTAGTTACGTACTTGCCACAAAGTATTGTATGGGTTTTTGTGGTTGCTTTTTTAGTTTGTCTTTTTGTTTGGAGAGTTAATAGATGAGCATACTTTTGGAGAATAAAGAGGAGAGAAAAAATTCATGATATTGTGAAGAAAATGGTGAAGATATTGATGTCAAAGTTTGAAATTCTACAAAATCAAAAACACTTTAAAGAGGTAGAAAAAATTAAAGAGTTAGATGATTGAAGGTTTGCTGCACATTTATGAGTAGTGACGTATGTAAGAGCTATTTTTGTAATTCCATGATTGTTTGTTTCTTTGATTACATTCGCTTTTTTGTGGTATTGAGTAATTTTAGAGACGTGATCTGGGTATGCTGGTTTGGCTACGATTATGATGATTCTTACTCTTTTGGCTAAGATTATTCATGATTTAGTCCGTTTTTATAGAAATTTTACAATGGACTGGGTGCATGTTGAAAAACTCCTCGATTTTTTTGATGAGACTCCAGATATCGTTGGGTATAACTCATGAAATGAATTTCTGTACTCTCGTTGAAATATAGAACTTCATTCAGTGTGATTTGGATATACTTGATGACAGGAGTTGCTGTCTGACTTTTCTTTGATCTTTGAATGATGAAAGAAGACGGCTTGGTATGAATGAGTTGATCAGGAAAATCTACTTTGATTAAATTGCTTGCTTGATATTTAAGGCCTATAACTTGATCTATCTCTGTTGATGGACAAGATTTAACACAAAGATTAGCTATTGCTAAAATATTTTTGAAAGATCCTGAAATTATTTTTTTGGATGAACCCACTTCTTCATTAGATAGCTTCTCTGAGGATGCAATTACTGAAGCAATGCATACCTTATTTGAAGGACGTACGGTTATTGTTATTGCTCATAGGTTGCAGACGGTAAAGGAAGCTGATAAGATTTATGTTCTTGATGCTTGAAAGGTTGTTGAAGAATGAATTCATCCTAGTTTAGTTAATCAAGATTGAGTGTATGCTTCGATGCTAGCCTTGCAGAGTTGATTTTAAGATTATTTCTTTTTGAAAATAAAAAACGTAAGCAGTTGTTGCTTACGTTTTTTTACATGGTATATATTACTGATTTGCTCATGTTTCTAAATTAATGTTTAAACAGTTTATCGAACATAGCAGCTCATAGTTTTCTTTTTCTATCTAAGAATTTCTTACTCTTTTCACATTTAGCTTCTGCTTCTGACTGTTCAAGGTTGTATTTTTTCACTTGAAGGTTTGTACAACTAAATGGTATTCAACTTGGAGTAAAGAGATCTCCATCCATCTTGTAGGTATACGTAAATGAATTTGCTTCTTTTGGTGTGGTTACTTCTCCAACAGGTCTATCTTGTGCTCCTATACTAAATATTCCGATTGAATCAGATGAAACTTCTTCGTTTTCTTTAGTGTCTTCCGCTCAAGGTATAGCTCTAGCTGAACCAAAATATCCGAGTGATGTTGTTTTTTCTGTATTTTTTTCTGGTTTTTTCTTTCATTTTC
>JAHDCT010000060.1 GCA_020629735.1 bacterium
TTACTGACAATTCTACTTGGGGACACTACTGTCAATTTAACTGGGTTTTAACATTAAAGGAAAGTTGGTGTTGACAAATCTGTTTTTTTAAATAAAAAGTGATCTGCGCAAATCATGCTAGAATCCCCGTTTAACCAAAACACACAAATTAGAATATCCATTCACGCAACGGGTGATTACAGGTTCTAGCGCAAAATGTATGTCCCATGACTAGCATTATTTTAAAGCCACGCAAAGGTGGTCAAATCAATCTTTCCTACGCTGATTTTAGAAAAATCACCTTACTAATCAGAGCTATCAACCACAAGCTCAGACTGAGTATCGTAGAACTTCTCCTTGAAAATGATAAGATGACCGTTACGGACATCTATATCAAATTGCGATTAGAACAGTCTGTCGCTAGCCAACATTTGGCTATCATGCGTCGAGCTGGTATAGTTGTTACTCAAAGAAAAGGGAAATTTATTCGTTACAGCTTAGATAAAGATGCGCTAAAAGAGGTATTGAAGTTGACCCTCGAGCTATGTAAAGCTCAACTCAAACACTTCAACAAAAAAGATGTCTCCGAATACTCCACAAAAGTCGTTATTAAAACAATAGACGACCTAAAGCAGTATGTAGAAGACATCAAAAAAGCAGCATTAATTGTGCGAGCTTTCACCCATCAATTAAGGTTAAAGATTATGGAGTGGATCGATCAGCGAGCTTTGAAAAAGTCCAAAGTTGGACCAATTTATCAAAGCAATGGTTGGGAACAATCCTCAACCTCTCAGCAACTAAGAATCGGACGACTTCAAGGAGTCTATGACACCGAAAGAGATGGGAAATTTATCAGCTATTCTTTGAACTATCCGTTCATAAGAGCAGTTGCAAACATTGTGTCTGATTACCTAGCTGAGCCTGATAACTCAGAAAAGTAGGATGACACAGCACTATTAACTATGAAATGCAAACCACACAAGGCCTACCTGGGAATCAATACCAGGTAGGCAAACTTTTGAAAATTTAACCTATTATAATATATGACCACACAAGCTCCTAAGTTTAAATTCGGATTACCAACAGCTGAAAATCAAGACTTATATATGTCAGATATACAACACTGCATCCTTAATTTATTAAACTTCTGATATGATGATTTAATCTCTGATGAAGAAATTAATTTCATTACATGGTTAAATGATATGGATAAAAAAAGAACTAATTGAACAAGAAGAATCGAACACCGCGTACTTACAGAAAGAAAAGAAATCGTAGATCAATTTAATAAAGAATTTCAGGAATACAGAAATCACATAAGATGGCTTAAAATTGAAGCAGACTACAAAATCAAACAAATTTTAGCAGATTTCGAGGACGAAGAAATTGATATGGTAAATCCTAGTCACTTTGATGAAGAGGCTATCAAGGCAAGTTGAATTAGAAGAATACAAGATGGACACTACCTAACAGAGCAGACAAATATCTTCTTAAAAAAATGGATATCAAAAGAAGTTCGAAATGTGCTCGAAGCGCCAAATTCACTAAAGTAATTTAATAACAGTCTAAAGCAAGTAATGGAATTAGTTGAATTTGAAAAAAACGGAACAACAGACTTCCGTCTCATATCTCACATACTAAAAACACGTCTGTGATTACAAACGACAATTTGAAAATCCACAGAAAGTATCCAAAGCATAAACTTCCCCGCTAAAGAAATTCCAAATTGATGTATTAAACATGAAGCACTAAGAAACTTGATAATGTATGAAGAAAGGTTACATCCATGAACAGCAAAAAACGATTCACTCATGGAAAAAGCTAGATCACTTCATAAACAAGAACAACCTTCACTACTCAAAAAACTTAAGCTTAAAAAAGCATCTAAACTCTTTATTCTGTTTGACCTAATTACTTTTGAAAAAGGAAAAGAAAGCCTCCTTAAAACAGAAACTTTCTCAAAAGAATGGTTTGATAATGTGGTACAAAGTAAAGAAAAATACTTTGCATATCAAAGAGAAAGAAATGAAAAAGAGCTCTCTCTCTTGGAAAGATTAGACCAAAAAGACGAAACCTTTCTTCTTACACTACTTGATGATAAAACAAGTAAACCAGCACGGCAATATGTAACTCATATGAACATAGACGAAGAATGACTCGAAGAAGAAACAAAGCGCTTAACAGAAGTGCTCTGAATAGAGAAGATCAAAAAGCAACTTCATGAAGCGAGAATACCAAGAGAAAAAATAATCAAAGATTTTCTCACACATCTAGCAAAAGAACTATACAAACTACCGAAAAGTCATGCTCAATTAGCAAAAACACTAATATGAGTAAAGAATTACTCCCTAGGTCTATGTACTACAAAGTCAATTCTTGTTGCAACACTATGTGACCAACTATGAATCGAATATAGAGTTGTTCAACAATATATTACACCAAATGACCGAGGAGGGCATGTACTGCTAGAAGTATCAACTGGAAAAGAATGGTGGCGCATTGATTCTGAGAATGAAGAAATATATCAAAAAGGAGTAAGAGCCGAAAGGAATATAGGAGATTTCAAACACTATGAAAAAGATGGGCTCTATTATCTTGAATACACTTATCCAAGAGAAAAAAGCACTGAAATTCTCATATCATATCTTCATTGATGACATATTACCTGAGTGAAAAAACTTCAAAAATTTAAGGAACTTATTCTAACTATTCAATACGATGAAAAAGATATTCTCTCTATATGTAATTTATGAGATATCTATCAAGATATATGAGAAGAATATTTCGAACAAGCTATCTTATGCTACAAAGAAGCACAAAAAATATGTCCACTATATTACAGAGCATACAAATGACTAGGAGAAATTTATGAAAAAAAAGGAGACTTAAAAAAAGCTCAATGAAACTATTCATTTGCGGTGATGTCTTACCCAAGCAATCGCGAACTACATGAAAACTGCTATAGAATAAATAAGCTACTGAATGAAACAAAAAAAAGTGATGGAAACTTGGAGCAATTATTTAAATTGAGTTACTATTTTGATCAACAAAACGCGATTGATTACTATACAAGACTACTAGAAGTAGCTGGTCAAGTCAGCTTTGCTCATAACTTTAAGAAATGGGCTACGTATTACCTAGGACAGATAAAAGAAATTGAAAATGATATTACACTTACAAGGAAACATGTTAAAAGTCTTGCTGCTATCGTCGTCACCATATTTGTAAAATATATGCAACACTCTCAAGAAAGTAAAGAAAATGATCAAGAAGCACATGAAATACTAAAAAAACTAATTACAGATGTATCAGAACTCGAAATTTTTTTCAAAGAAAAGTACTAAATAGTAAACATAGCAAATAAATGTTACTCTTATATAACGCACAAATTTATCACTTCAAATAGAATAAACATATGGAAGGCAATAATCTCTTTGCAATTAAAGAAGTAGAACACAAATGATGATGAATCGTAACAATCGTAAAAAACACAGTCAAAGCGGCATTCTGATATTTAAAATCATCAGATAAAATAACACCTGACCCAAGTGATCATCTATGGGTTGTACCCAAAAAAAGCAAATCAAAAAGACTAATACCAAAACTTTGGAGGAGAAAATAGATTTATTTATTCGAACTTATGAATCACCCACTATGACAATTTTTAGCAGATGGGCTTTCTCACAAAGCTTATATTTCAGCAGCGGGAACAATTAACAAGATTCCAAAAATACAGCTTGGAAGCAAAGTTCACAAAGTCATCTTAAACATACTAAGAGCTATTGATATTCATGAAGAATATTTGTGAGATACAATTCCAGAAACTAAAGTAACTCCACACAAAGAATATGGCTATCTTATAGAACAAGAATACATACCCAATGCACGCACCATTGATATCCTTAAAGAAAGTCCAAAAGGATTAGAGAGTTTTCTGGATGCATGATTACAAATGCAAAAAGATCAAAAAATCGTTTTTGATCTCCTGTGAATAGAAGGAGTAATCCAAACATGTGTTTATCATCTAAATAAATCAAAATTTGGAAAAAGAAAGATTTTACCTTGCGTTAAAAAACACCAAAAAGTATTTGGCAACCTCAGCAAAACACTTTTTGGAGTCAATCCTCAACACATCGAAAAAAATCTTAGTCTAACCTCTGTTATTGCAACTAATCTCCTAGTTACCAAAGAAGAAGAATTACGCTTCTTTGATCTAGAACGAAGAAATTATAGACTTCGAGACCCTAAAAATTATGTATGATGAATGCTTACTGAGTATATTCTTGCAGAAAGACAAAAAATCTTAAACCAATAGAGTGCTTTATTGAATCCAGTAGGCCCAAAGACTCTCTTTAGCCAACTTGTTTCATAGTCAGTTTACCTCATCTAAGGTAACTTTTTCATAGTCTTTTAAGATTTCTGGTAAAGTCCTAACTCTTCACTTAAAAAGAAGTTGATATCAAGCAAAGTCAGCTAATTGATCTGATGTTTCAATTCACATCTGAGTAGATCATCTAATATTTCAAAGAGCTTTCGTAAACTCTTCCTGAGACACATCTCAAGCAGCAATCTTGGTAATTTCTTCATAAATTGCTTCACGTCATCAATCCCATTTCGCCTTATCCATTCATGCATAAATCAGAAAATTACCGTCAGCTTGGTCATCTGAGTGAGTAGCTCATACATAGTAACATAATCCCTTTTTTTCTCTTATTTGTTGGAATAATCTTGATGACATACCTCAACCTAATACTTTTCAAAGAATCTTTGCAGCATATCTATTTTCATCGTTATTAGAAAATCCTGGCGCACAAAAGACCACATGATTTTGTTGAGTTCATTTTTCAAAAAAGTTCTCATGTTCTTGAGGTTTATAGCCTTGTAGAGGAGGAGTAACAAGAGTAGTCGAAGCAGGTAATTCTCCAAAAAGTTCAGAGATTTGAGCTTCTAATTCATCTTGTTTTGGAATAGCACCAGCAACAACCACTACGAGATTATCTTTTGTATACAACGCTTTTTGATGCGTGAACAGATGATCTTGCGTAAACGAAAGCACATTTGAAGCTGGTCATAGAATTGGCCACCCATAACTATTATCACCATAGTACCGTTCTTTCTGTTTATTCCATACCTGACGCTGAGGGTTGTCCTCATACATAGCAATTTCTTGAACTACCACTCACTTTTCTCTTTCCATTTCGTCATGATTGAATTGAGCATGTACCATCATATCGGCCAAAACATCGACCGCAATTGAAGTATAATCAGGAGATGATTTTACATAATATCAAGCATACTCAGTAGAGGTGAACGCATTACATTCTCATCAAAAAGCTTCAATTGTTTCAGCTACAATCTTTGGAGTAGTATACTTTTTTCCTCATTTAAAAAACATATGTTCCAAAAAGTGAGATAATCAATTCGTTTCTTTTGTTTCATAAATACTACCAGCTTTTACCAGCACCTGAACAGTAGTACTATTAGAATCAGGCATCTTAGCAAAAATAGTAGTTACTCAATTAAGGACTTTAATATCGAAATTCATGAGAGTGGTTAAGTAAAATTAAAATAATCCTTCGGATTCTGGGATATTCTTTTAATAGTAGTGATTTAAAATTCAAGTAAGCCAATATTATCTACTAAAGAAGAATTCTTTTGGCTTTCGTATCTAAGTTAACCAGTACTTCATAAGGAATTGTTTCAGCAAATCTAGCAAATTCATACACAGAATTAGGGTTTTCCTTTTCATGGGAGATGACAGTCAGAGCATCTCACACAGAAATATCCGCTGATCACATATTAACAATGCTTAAATTCATACAAATAGTACCAACAAGAGGGTAATACATATTGTCTTTTCCTATCGATCGGTGATCAAGTAATTTTCTATTTAATCATTCCGTATATCAAAAAGGCATCGTAGCAACAGTTGTAGGTTCTTGAGTAACAAACTTCCCTCAATAACTCACTAAATCTCATGGAACAATTCTTTGAATACTCACCACGCGAGACTCTACATGCAATGCAGGGGTAAGTCAAAGTAAGGCATCAAAGTAAGGGTCTCATTTCTGAAGAGGAGAATATCCATAAAAAGCTATTCACGATCTCCGTGCAGTAAAAAAATCATCATCAATCTTTGCGATTCAAGCACTATTTCAGATATGAAGATAACGAGGTTCAAATCAGTACTGTCTAATCAATTGAGTCATTTCCTTAAATTTCTCAATTTGAGTATCGCAAAATGAAGCATCAATCTCATCAGCATTAGCAAAGTGAGACATTACTCATTCTAATTCTATTTTTGAATCCTTAAGTAATTCTAAGAATGCACCTAGCTCATGAATTTGAATTCCTTCACGATTCATTCAGGTATTCAAAAATAAATGTACTTTCCATCATCTTCATGTCGCAATTAATTTCTTCAATGTTGCAATATTATAAATACAAGGAGTAGCCCATCTATGGTCTAAAGACGAATAATTATCAGGAAGGGTTTCTCATATCAACAAAACAGGTTTCTTTGCATACTTCTTGGCAAGAAAGTACTCAGGAACAGAATCAACACAAATATAAGGCACATCAGATGTAGCCAAAGCCTTAGCTACTTGTTCTAAACCATGACCATATGCATTTGACTTTAACACAGGAAAAATCGCATCATCAGGTTTGCATCACTGCAAAAAAGACAAATTCCTGCGTAATATGTCTCAATGTATATAAATCGTATTTAACGATTGAAGATTCGGTCTAAAAAAAGAAGTAAGTCGTTCAAGCATAAGGTAGAAAAGAACTAAAATAGCTTAAATCAATTCTGGAATAATAGTGTCTAAGGCAAACATACATTTAAGAATAGTTATCAGTTGCATCATTTTGAAAAACAACACAATCTCAGGAAACAAGTATATTTCATAAGGAAGCATGAGCTTCTTGAGCGGTAGAGTACATCAAAATAGCATCTTCAGAGACTCAAGATTGTAATAGAGTTTCTTTATACACCTGAGTACCCTTTGTATCAATAAACATAAACAGATCAAAAACTCACACCAACTCCTTTCATCCCGATCGCACTGGACGCCGCGACCCTCGCCGGAGCGCTCTTCCCTGCGTTCGTTC
>JAHDCT010000061.1 GCA_020629735.1 bacterium
TCAGCTGTTCATACTCAAACAGTTCATTCAAGAAGTCTTGAGGAAGTCTAAACTTGATGATAACTTTGTTTGGAATTCTCTGTCATGCTTTCGTTCTTCAAGGTAGCTTCTCGTTCTTTCTTTTCTTTCTAGAGTAAATAACAATTTCTTCAATCAGAAGATGCAACAAACTTTTCAACTTCTGCTTGTCTGCAAATACTTTAGGTAGCTTTTCTTTCATAATCTTTCAGACTAACAGAAAAGAGTCTGAATATCTATTTGCATCAACAATTCATTCAAGTTCCTTCTCAGCTTCTATGAGTTTTCTTTTTGCAATTCTAAGGTCTTGTTCAAATGATTTTTTGTCTTTGTAATATTCGTGTTTTGAAATATCTCATGACTTGAAGAGTTCTTTGTTGTTTTCTATTTGTAGTAGAACTTTATTGTGTTTATCTACTGCATTTTTCAGTTTGTTGCGATTGAATTTCTGCTTGTGAGTAAGGTGTCAGTGTTTATCCAAGTATTTTACAATTGCTCTAGGGTCTGCAAAGAATGATTTGATGAAATGTAAGATAAGTGCTTCAAAGTCATTTTTAGGTAAAGGCATTGCAGTACAAATTTCTCATTGATACTTACTTGATGACCTTCATGTGCATTTATATTTCTTTGTTCATTTGCTTACTTCTCATACCCAGTGAGAAAAACCAGTATCCTTCGACCTCTTTTTCTTACAGTCGTTGCAAAGTATTAATCATGACAGAATATACTCTGACTTAGTTTTTTTGCGTCATACTGTCTTTTTGGATATTAGTTCTTGAGCTTTTCGGAAGGTTTTATCATCAATAATTCTTTCATGTTTTACTTCTGAGAGTATTCGTTCTTCTTTTGGAACAGGAGTTGATTTTTTCTTATCTGTTTTCTTATCATAGACTGTCTTAGATTTTCAATAGTAGAAGTTTCCAATATACACTTCATTTCTCAAAATGTCTTTTACTGTTTCTTCACGTCGGAAAAAATGATTCTTAACCTTTTTATGTCATCATCTATGTTTTCTTACTCTTGGAATGAGTTCCTTTCTTTCAGATAGTTCATTCCCAATTTGAGCAGGTGTCCACCTTTTTACAACATGCATTTCAAATATTTCTTGAATTAGTTCAGCTTCATCTTCAAGAACTCTGGGGATATTGTTTTCATCTCTTTTGTATCAGAAAACATCATAGTGTCGATGTCATGCTTTCTTTGATTCTATCCTTCACAACGATGTTCTTTCTTGAATCATATCTTTTTCAAGCTCTGCAAATACTCAAAGCATTCACAACATAGCTTTTCAGAAAGGTGAATCAGTATCGAGAGATTCTTGTGTGCTGATAAATCAAACATCGTATTTTCTGAGTCTATCAATTATGTCTAATAGCACAGTTAGCTTTCTTGCGAATCTATCTACTTTGAAAACAATGAGCATATCAAATGGTGGAGTTTCAGAGTACTTGATTGCATCAAACAACGCACTCATTGATTCTCTTTCTTCAATTTCTAGAGTTCCACTGACTGCAAGGTCTCTATAAATGTATTCTTCTCACGCCAACTCTAAATCTGCTCTAGAATCAATATAGGATTTTATTCTAGACAGCTGAGCTTTCTCTCAAAACATTTCTTCTTGCTCTTTCGTGCTGACTCTAATGTAGATTGCTACTTTTTTGATGTCAGAATTTTGCATTATTTATTCTTTGTAAATAACTTTTCTTTGTAAATAAAACTTTAAAAAATCTTCAAGATTTACTTCTTCAACATCCTTGATGTACTTTCATCAGGTAGTTATGCTATTAATATTTGGGCTTATTCTATCTCATGAATCTAATTCAAAAGCATATAACGAAGCAATTTTTATTTGAGGGGCATTTAAATCATTAATAAATATTTCTCTCAGCTCTTGCTTTGTAAAATATAACCATTTAAAAATAACGTATCAAATTAATGATGTAAGAATTTCATCTCATGAGTTTTTTTGATTAGTCATGAATGATTCTACTTCTTCTATATATGATGTTCACAATTCGAGAAATCAGACTCATAGCTTATTTGTGTCATGTCTATCAAGGAATCGCAAATATAGATTTTTAAGAAATTCTTGGTCTGGCTCTCAATTTTTTAGAGTACTAAAATACAAGTACGACTCTAATCAAATAGCGTAATTATCTGAGATAAATTTTGTACTTCATTTGTTATTCAAAACTTCTGATAGCATTTTCTCTATTTCATTTTGATAACTTCATTGAAATATCTTTAAATCAATGAGTCATATAATAGATAGAATTTCTAATAAGAAAGTACAATTCCATGAATATCAAACTAATGAACCACAAGAATCAACTAACTCGTTAAATCAATTTTCCATTGATTTATTTAAGTCTAATAACTGTTTAATTATATAATTAAATAAATCTTCAGTCCAATCACATTTTAAAACAATTCAGTTTATTAGAGTTATAATTAAAAGGTAAATTCATTCTAATGTTTGGTCATTTTCTAACAATCAATCGAATAGTATTAGACCTGGAAAAAGTGAGGTTTGAATTCTTGAAAAGTCTAATCCATTAATAATTTCAACAATATTGATTACTGAGCTCTTTCATGTTCTTATAAAACGGTATAGATAATCATTTAGTTGTTCATAATTATCAATTGTATATTCTGTTAGTTCATCAGTTTTTCATGTTAATAAATCAACATGATTCCAGTGCACAAAACTCATCTTTGGATTTAATTTTTGAATCTTCTTCTCAAAAGACTTTAGTAGCTGAGGTCATTTCCCGATTTTTTTAGTTTTATAGTCTGCTATTGTTACTAGAACAAGAACTAATGGGAGTTCTGTGCTACATTTTATAGGAAAATGCTCTTCAGTAGTAGCTTGTTCTAGTTGGAAAATTGTATCTTTTGCATCTTCTTCTCTACTGATTGCATCAGTCTTTAGTTGAAATAGATACTGAATTACATTTCATTCATTGTCCTTCTTTTTAGCTACAAAATCCTTTCACCATTCAAAAGGTCAATTATTAAAATTGATATCATAAAATCAATTTTGAGCTAGATAATATTTGAAAGGCAGAAAAAAATTCATCTCTCAGATATTATTCAGATAGCTTTCTATCAGTTTTTGCTTCATCATATAATCTTTTATTTTCTAAAATTGCTTCATTAATTCTCTCTCATATTTCTTTCTGTTTTTCAGGAGAGACTTTGTTAAGTATTTCCATTCATTTGGAACTTGTCGGCATTTCACAATCTCAGAGTGGATTGTCTTTTGAATAATCTAATGGCAGATTCCTAAAAAAGTCTACCATTTTATCAGCAATTTCATCTTCGGAGTCATTGTCGTCCAAGAGTAGTTGATGTCAAGATTTTGGAGCGTATTCAGTTGCAAACCATTTTAGAAAATGTTTGTCTTGTATTTCTGCCAACTCTATACTTTTCTCTACAATTAATTTATGAAAAAGCTCTATATCAAAATCTTCGACTTGTTCCTTTGTAAGTTGAACTGATGTATCTACTTTTAGTAAAGGATTATCAACAAATTCTCATCATACTTCAATTTTTTGATTTTCTGTCCAAGCTTGTTTATGCATCGGCATTTCATTTTTTGTTTTGAAGTACTTGGAATGTTTCTTAGTCTCGTTTTGGACTAGATTATGGAAGTATGGTCATCTGAAAAAAATATCATAACTTGAGTTTAATCGTGACATATTATTTGCACTAACTAAAGTGAATTAAGTCTAATGAACTTAAGACTAATTTCCATTAACTTCTTTTCATATACCAAAAAGGAGACTCACAAAAAAAGCCCCTTTTTTATAGTGTAAGTAAACCTGCCTACTTATTTCGTCAAAAATTATACTTCAATGTCCATATAACCCCATAAACATTAGCATTTCACTTCATTAATTCTCTTTCAAGATAGCCTTCGACTCTGCCTTTTCATCTTGTTATTGCTCGTCATAGCCAATATCAATCTTCTGATTCTTTGAGAAACTTTTGATGTCTTTTTTCATGCTTACGCATTTGTGTTCTAGACAATCAAATATACTCTCACATTCTTGATATAGTTGGTGGTATTACTGTTTCAGTTTCATAAACAACTACTTCTTCCATAAGAATCTTTCAACTTTCATCACGAGTGTAATTTCAATTCTTATCAACTTTCACTCTTTCTTCTATTTTTGGAACTTTTCTGAAACAACTATCAAAATATTCATCGATTTTCTTTTCGAGAACTTCAGGGTCTGTATATTTAGGTGGTCTTCATCATTTGTTCATCTTCATATCAATCTAGAAAATTTTTATTAAAGATGTTGTTGTTAATGCTTAATGCATTGTCAGAAGCTATATCATCAATGTCTTCATCATATGCTCTTCGTAACAAGCTCTTTTCATCTATTGGTATTCAAACCCTCAAAGGAATATATCACTCTCATTTTTTTTTCAAGTTCCATACCTTGTGAATTTTTAACTTGTCTGCAAAACTTTGTTTAAGAGCAAAGTTATACTGCATTCAAGAAACAGCATCATTATATTCAATTCAATCATACTTTGAATCCTCATGTAAGATTGAATGAGCCATTCTTGCTGAAAATGTATAATCTCATTCTGGTTGCATGAATATTCAAGCTTGAAAATCTCGTAGTTTAAGAACATCAATTTCTTTTAAGTCTCTTCTATCTTTAACTGTATTTTTCAGCATCTTTCTTCTATGTTCAATATGGGCTTTTAGTCTCGGAGAATTGCAGTGATTTATTGAATGAATCATTGCATAGTTAGGATAATTTATTCATGCTTTTCGTGAAGATAAATAGTATTCTTCTCAGTCCTTAATGCCGACTTCTTGAACAGCAATTGATGGAGCTTCTGCTCAATAGAAAACTGGGCATCAAGGTAAATTACACCTTCAGACCTTAGTTTTTTCTACTGGGGGTAAATAGAAGGTTTTTATGAGATTTTCTCATTCCTTTGCTCGTTCCTTCTTCTTTGTAACTCTAAAATATCAAGACAAGTAGCTAGTCTTGATATCGTTAACTAAATCAAATGATGATTGTGGCGTGAACTCAATAAGTTCATATTTGTTTCTTAAATCTTTTATTAATTTTTCAAAAGTCATATTTTTACTGAAATAGTAAACTTATTCTCATCAATCTATAATTTCTTTCACTAATTTAATTTTCCAACATATTCAAAGTTCAGCTGTATACTCATCTTCTTTTCTTTCTCTTCATGAATAGACTCAAACTAGGTCGAGTTTTCAATCATTAAAACTAATTTTTCAAGGTTTTGATTTATCTATAATTAAGTCATTTTTCAAAATAACAGGTGAACCAGACATTCAACTTTTGGTTTTTCAATCAATATAAAACAATGGTGGTCATTTATTCACATCAGGTTCACTAGCAATGCTTCAACGCTTGTATATCGGAAACTGATTTGGAGTAATTTCAGTTTTCAGGGGATATCATATAATAAACACTTCTTGCATCACCTTTGTTTCCAAGATTTCATTAAAGCATTTGTCTAAGTCATATACTACAATTTCTTCAATCTTTCATCATACATTCTCTGTAATATCTATAACGGCAATATCTACATCATTTCAATATTCAGGGTGTTCTATTCGTAGTGGCTTACTTGTATCTAATGCATCTCACTTCTTTTCGTAAAGCGGAATATTGTGTATTCGAAACTTTTTGGGCTTAAACTTATCTCATCAAAGAAACTCTGCTCAATTAATAGTTAACATCAAGCTTCATACAGTTGCTCAGTTACAAATATTTTTTTTTGATTGTCGATGACATCAAGATATCACGTGTCGATTTGTTATCAAGTATAACCTGTCTTTATAACTTCAGAAAAATCATGTAGCAGGTCATATACTGATTCAAGTCTCTAATCATATTCCAGTAATTATACAAGACCTATTAGAGTTTAGGCTAATATTTGGCATTTTTTCTTTAGAATAAAAATAACATTACGTTTAAGGTAATGTTATTGTGTAAGTAGTTGTTCTAATCAGTCGATTGAATCAGGAGAACCAATAGCTTCTACCTGAATATCAACCATTCTATCGTGTGAAATTGGTACACTATATATATATTTGATGTCTCATTTATGCTATATGTTGCAGAGACTACATTTCAATCAGAAGTTCTATATTCATATGCTGTTCAATCAGCTCTTCTACCTCTTGAAATACTAGGTTTATTCTGCTTTCGGTATTCTTCAGCTGTCATTTTCTTGATTTCATTTCTTCTGTTTTCTAGAGAATTGAGAAGCTCTTTCTTTTCTTGCAAAGAAAGTTCGCTTATTTGCTTTCAATTCGCTAATTTCCAAGTCATTATTCTCTAGAAGTATAGGTATATACAGACTTGTCGGCGTTTTCACTTGTTCTATATACGCCTGAAGTCGTTTAAATGGGGCGCAGTCAAGAAAATATGTTAGACTACCTGACAGAGATATATTCATTTGCAGAGAAAAAGAAAGAGTATCTAAATGGATGGAGATATACCCTGTATCGTAAGACTGGAATGGAGACAGGATGATTACAAAAATTATTGGAACAAAAATAAAAAGTAGCTTGGCTAATGCTACTTCTTTGACTCAAAGGATTTTCCCTATTCTACTAATGATTTTATTCTTTAATCTGTCATTTATTCTTGTCGTAATTATCGAATGGGCTTTCAGCAATAGATGACTTATTAGATATCAGACATGAGATAAAGTAAGAAAATAATTTACATCTACTATATTCAAAAAGACTCA
>JAHDCT010000062.1 GCA_020629735.1 bacterium
ACGATATTCAAAATTGTTCTTTTGTATTTGCTTGCGCATGAATTCGTAATAAATCATACTGTGTGCTTAATAAGCAAGTAACAAAGGAAGAATTTGAAAATTTACTTCAGGATAAACACCTTCAAGAAAAGGTAAAAAAAGAATTTCAAAAGCTTCATGAGAGCACTCCGATACCTTGCCTAGATCTGATTAGGTCAGAAAAATCAAGTGGAAATAGTATGGCTGATTCGAAGAATTGCCATTTTAGCCACATAATAATTGGCTGTGAAGATTGTAAATACTGTGATGTTTTACGCTACGCTAAAAGCTGTTATGACGTTAGTTACTATGGAGTAAATAATACAAACGAACGTTTATATGAGTGTGAGTGAGTCTGACATTGAGTATATAACTGCGCCTTTTCAAAGTTATGCTGGGGAGATTCCAAAAATCTGTATTATTGTTATGAGTGTTTCCAATCTACTGATTGCTTTGCTTGTGTAGGTTTGCGCAATAAACAATACTGTATCTTTAATAAACAGTATGAGGATAAAGTATCTTATGAAAAGGAAGTAAGAAGAATTGTTACATTGATGCAGAAAGAATGAAGTCGGGGAGAGTTTTTCGAGATTGGTTCTAGTATATTTGGCTATAATGAGACAGTGGTACAAGAGTACTATCCATCCCTAAAGTGAGAAGTTCAAGAGGTGGGGTACACCTGGTCAGACTATGAGTATCATATTAATATTCCTCAAAATGCAACCTACATAACTCCAGCTGATTACTCAGATGAAGAACGAGAATCATTAAGATCAGAAGATGCAGTAGTGAATATGATTGTTCTCTGTGAACAGACTCAGAAGCCGTTTCGCATAGTCTCTAACGAATTAGAGTTTTATAGAAAGCATAGCTTATCTCTACCTAGGCTACATCATGAAGTGCGCCACCAACAAAGAATTAAGAGAGCTCCTTGAAGGCAACTTTTCTTGAGGACATGTGATAAAACATGAGAAAGGATAGTGAGCGTCTATGATCAAGATACAAGAAATACTGTGTATAGCATCGAGGCGTACCAGCAGCATACAGCATAAGAGTATAGATAAGAATATACATTTATTTCTTGAAAAAATATGTATTACACAACAAAAGAGGTGTATGAGTTTATTGCACTACAAAATAAGGATCCGATTGTACATCGAAAAAAATGTGCAAAAACTGGCAATGAGTTTGCGATATATCAGTCTGACATACATTTCTATAAAAAAATATCACCTATAATCGATGGTGAAGTGCAGGAGTTAAGTTTACCAACATTATGTCCAGAAGAAAGGCAGAGAAGAAGGATGTCTTGGAGAAATGAAAGGTATCTTTTTAGAAGGAAGTGCGATGCTACCTGAAAGGATATTATCTCAATGTATCCACCAAGTGCAAAATTTCCTGTATACACAGAAGAGGTGCGACGATCAGATAGTTGGAGTGGGCTAGATTATGGATTTGAATTTGATCACAATAAAACGTTTACTGAACAGTTCAAGGTGTTGCTAGATACAGTTCCTAGGCTCTTTATGTATAATCTTAGATCAGAGAATAGTGATTATTGTAATTGCTGTTCTGATATGAAAAATTGTTATTTAGTAACTGCATGACTAGGTTGTGAAGACTGTTATTACTGAAGCTACATGTACCATTGTACCGATTCGATTGATAACTTTATGGTATTTAGTAGCTCACGTATGTATGAGTGTGTTGAGTGTACTAATTGCGAGAATTGTAAGTATGCGTACAACATTCACAATTGTTCAAACACGATGTTTATGATGAATTGTGACAACTGTCATAATTGTTTTGGGTGTGTCAATCAAGTAGGAAAAAGTTACTGCTGGTTCAATGAACAACTTAGCAAGGAAGACTACGAGGAAAAATTAACTAACTTAGATATGTGATCTAGAAGAGTTAGAGAAGAAATGGGGAAGAAATTTGAGACCTTTTCAAATACGTTTCCAAGATCATCAAATGTGAGCATAAACGCAGAGAAATGTGTTGCAAACTATTCCGTCACGAAAAGTAAGAATTGTAGCTTCTGCTTCGACGTGAATAATTTAGAGGATTGTAAGTATGCATACCGATATAGATGAGGAAAAGATTGTTACGATGTCTTTTCGCGAGGTACACGATGAGAACGCATGTATGAATGTACGCAGACAGGGGATAATGTATCCAACTGTATTGGATGTGTAGCGATGGATAGTGAGTCACATTATTGTTATTATAGTACCACATGCAGCTGATCAAAGTACTTATTTGGATGTAACTGATTAAAAAACGCTGAGTATTGTATTTTTAATAAACAGTATTCAAAGAAAGATCGAGAAAAGGAAGTAAAAAAAATTGTTCAGACTATGAAAAAAACAGGGGAGTGGTGAGAAATGCTTAACCCTGTGATAGGAATTTTTGGCTACAACCATACCTTAGCAAATGAGTTTTTATCGATTACTAAGCAGGAAGCAGAAAAAATATGATACCGTTGGGACGACTATCATGTAGCGACGTCACAAGTTGGTAGAGCAGTGAACTCGAGGTCACTGTGAGATAGTATCCAAGAGGTTCCGTCAGATATAGGTACACGTATACTCGTTTGTGAAAAAAGCAAAAAGCAATTTAGAATTACTAGACAAGAGTTAGAGTTTTATAAAAAATATAATATTCCATTGCCAACAGACCACGTTGATGAGAGGTTCTTGAGAAGATTAAAAATGAGGCCAGCAAGAGAATTGCATGTGAGGAGATGCGATAAAACACAACAAAAAATTGTTACAGTTTTTCCACAGGAAACCCCTTTCCCAGTATGGGAAGAATCAATGTATAAGGAATCTCTATACTGATAATAAAATTTGCCTCAGTAGAAAAAAGTACTCGCAAGAGTACTTTTTTTGTGTCTATTGTTGAATTTCAGAAAACCTTGCCTATACTTAAATTACCTAAAAAGAAAGGGATTTAATCTACCTAGATATGGCTAAACATCTAATCAAAGTATATCATTGATGGGAAAAAGGAAAGATTGCTTTTTCTAATTTTCTGGAAGATATTTCAAAAACGCTTGAGGACAAGTCGTTTTCTATGGGACTCCACTACTCTAGGTGAGAGTTTTTTTATTCACTAGAAGCAAGTAATCGTACCTATCCATGATTCGAGTCACAGTTTTACACTCATTTCAACGACTTTCAGATTGTGAAAGATACGAAGTGAGCTATGAGCTTTGATGAAGATAAGTCAGTTGTGGGGACACTTCACCTACAAAACAATCGATTTTACCCGTTCAAGTTAGATACAGATGACAATAGTGATTTCATCTTTAACTTGTTTCGTACCTTCGAAAACTTCGATGTAATGAATGATAAAGTTGCTGTGGTTGCTCGTATTTCTCCTATCAAATCGGAGAGTACTACATTTTTTCTAAAGGCATCACTTCAATATTGGTTGTTTAAAATCAAGCTCAGTTTCCAATTTTTTAAATATATGTTTAACTTTAAAATACAAAAGAACTGGAAAGCAGAAGGAAATGAGCACTTTAGAAATAAGCTGCAAAGTAGTTTATTTAAGACCCAATTATATATAGTCTGTCAGAGTAGTTCAAAAGCTTCGGCAAGAGCAAAGATTGATAGTATTTTTCAAAATTTTCAAGTATTTAAGAATTACCCACTAAATCAGTTTAGATTAAAAGTTCTGAAAAAAGGAAAATGAGTTTGATATAGTGCTATCAAAAATAAGATACCAACATACTATTTTTCAAGTGAAGAATTAAGTAATTTTCTACATTTTCCTCAAAATCCCAAGAAGGAGACTTCTTTGATGACGGTAAAAGCAAGAAAGTTAGCCCTGCCAATCTGAGTTCCGACTTATGAGTATACCTTGGAAAAGAATGAAGTGCTTGTATGAGAAACGCCAGATGATGTAACAGTGCTAGGAGTAACTGATTATAGGTCAATTACAGTTCCTGTTGGGATTCCAGATGAGGATAGATTAAGACATGTATATATCGTTGGGCAAACAGGAGTTGGGAAATCTAAGTTTATGCAAAGTTTGATGATCTCAGATTTGAGAAAAGGAAAGTGAATATGAGTAATTGACCCACATGGTGATTTGATTGAGGAAATTATCCAATATATACCTGAAGAACGCAAAAAAGATGTTATTTTGTTCGACCCAACTGACGAAAAATTCCCTTTTTGCTTAAATCCATTGGACGTTCAGGAAAATGAGTCGAAACAAATTCTAGCTAAGTGATTTATTGATATCTTTAAGAAGTTTTTCTGAGCGAATTGGAATCCAAAGCTAGAACATGTGCTTCGTATGATCTTTCTCGCTCTATTAGATAAAGAGAACGCAACATTATTTGATATAATTCGTGCACTAACGGATAAGGACTTTCGTTATGATATGATTGATGCAATTCAGGATGATGTAGTTCGTAACTTCCGGACAAATGAATTCGCATGACGATCTCAACAGTTTAATACAGAGGCGATTATGCCAATTTTGAATAAGGTTGGTCAGTTGCTTTCAATCGATATTTTGAAGAATATCTTTGCTTCGCCGGAGAACAAGCTAGATTTCCGTCAAATGATGGATGAGCAAAAAATACTTCTTGTAAAAGTGCCAAAAGGGAAACTCCAAGAAGAAATAATGTGATTCTTGTGAGCGATGTTCGTGACAAAGATTTATCAAACTGCCATGTGAAGACAGGGGTTATCAAAAAAAGATAGAACACCATTTTTCTTATATGTTGATGAGTTTCAAAACTTTGCTACAGAGACATTTTCTGAGATTCTTTCAGAAGCAAGAAAATATGGTCTTGGTCTTTGTGTAGCTCATCAGTTTATTAGGCAAATTCCAGAAAGTATTTCACAAGCACTTTTTGGTAATGTAGCAACAAAGATATCATTTCGTATTGCTAGTGATGACGCATGATATATGAAGGAACATTTTGATCCATTTTTGGACTCATATGATCTAGCAAATCTAAACATGAGAGAATTCTACATTAAAACTATGATTCAGGGGAAGATAAAAGATCCATTTTCTTTGAGATCAGCATATACACCTGATGTTGATATTGATCATTGATATATTGATTCCATTCGTGAAATTTCTAGAGAGAAGTACAATAGAACTCTAGAAGAAGCTAAAAAGGTTATTGAAACTGAACAATCGAACGTATTAGAAACTATTGAGGAATTTGCTGAACCACTTATATAGCCTTAGAAAAATCTTTAGTAACTTTCACCCTATTTTGGCTAAAGATCTCGCGTATCGGATAAAAAAACGAGAAGACAAAGTAATCTCCCATAATCGAGAGTATTTTGTTCAACGTGTCTGTACTCGAAGTCCTTTAACGTATTATAGAAATAACAATCATATTTCTGTTTTTCCTCCATCAGATAGAGTCGGTAGTGTTATAGATGTGAAGAGTTTTGAAGAATCTAGAGATGAATTATTTTCTTTAGATGTAGTGCTTGGGAAGTCATTTTTTGATCAGTTTGCTGAACTTCAAAAAAATGTTCCTATGCCTTGTGTAAGGCAGTATGGTAGTTCATATAATTCTGAATACGCTGATGTAAATTCAAATGCAAAAACCTTCTACTTAACAAGATGTTCTACGAATTCTGAGAACATCGCATACTCCCTAGTTGTTAAAAATACCAGCAATGTATTTTATTCAGTAAAGGTGCAATGATGATGATGAGATATTTACTGTAGTTCTTCTGTTGATGACTCATCAAGAGTATTTTACTCTAAGTGTATAGATTCATCAACCAATATACGATTTAGTTCGTATTTAGCGTGATGTGATGAATGTCTTTTTTGTACTGATTTACAAAACCAGAAATACTGCATAGATAATGTTGCGTATAGCAAGGAAGAATATTTTAAAAAGAAAAATTGATACTTGCTTCAAAAAAAGAGGTTTATAGATCGGCGGAAAAGCGTTCCCTGAAGGTCATTTATAAATAAAGATTGTGAGGAAGTTGCCAATGTTCTAGGGTGAACTTGAGTTAAAAGAGGGAAGAATGCGTTTATTGTATGAAACCCAGTGTGAACTCAAAAGGTATACAATTCTATTTGTGTATGAACGGATGGTGACTTCTATGCTGCAGTAGATTGCTGAAGACATGCGCATAAGGTCTATTGCTCTACGTGAATTGTTAATGCTTACATGATTTTTTACTCGCATTTCTTAGAGGGCTGTTCTTTTTGTTTTGGCTGTATTGGATTAAAGAATAAGCAGTATTGTATATTAAACAAACAATATAGTAAAGAGAATTGAGAAAAGGAAGTAGTTAATTTGTGTAGGTCACTCGAAAAAGATGGTTTGCTTTGAGAATTCTTTCCTGCGTCGTTGAATCCATACTATATTTCAGGGACTCTAGCTGAAATGATGTGAACTACTAGATGCAATAATATGCATTATCTACCTGAAATTAAAAAAGCGAGGAAAAGTATTGATAAAGTCATTCACTACTCAGAGCTTAATCAATATGAAGGGAACGCAACTACTGGTGATGCTGGTATTGTGAATAAGCCAATAGAAGGTAATGATTGAGCTGTTTTTACTATTACTGAGCTT
>JAHDCT010000003.1:0-26586 GCA_020629735.1 bacterium
GATAGAATCTTTACTCAAATGGAAGAAGAATGAGTTCTGTGAAAATTCTTTCCTTGATGGATGAGCCCTTTTTATTTTAATGATACAGCCGCCTATCTTATTGACGATAGCTTTACCAAGGAGGAAGTTGAAGCTGATGGTTTTTTACGAAGAGATGAAGAGATACAGGTAGACATACCTGATATGACAAAACTCGTTCTGAATTCTCAACTTCATGAATATGAAAATTTTGAAAACTGATCTTGGAATATTAGTCATGATATTCTCGACAAAGTTATTCAAGATGACTCATGAAATGCGTATCGTATCACCAAAATGGAATATGACTTTCTGGTAAAATACTGACTCCCTCTTCCTCGTCTTCATTGGTTAGATAGGCTTAGGTCGCATTTTCATGTTACGAAGACTAAGTAATCTCTAAGCATACTCTTTTGTATTTAACCTAATTGACCCATCATTCAATTTATTGCTTTCATATTCCAAATACTATTGACTTTTCCCATTTTTAGGTTAATCTCTTTTTTCATAAGAACCTAATATTATCTATCTCGGGTATATATTAGATCACAACAAAAATTAAAACTATCACATGAAAAGTACCTACTTTTTGATGTTTCTCCTAACACCGTTCCTTTTTACCGGATGTACAGGATGCGGCGACCTTAATGTGTCGCTCAAAACATCAACCAAATCGTCTTATGAGGAGACGAACACTCGTTCTACTTCTCAACAAGAACAATTGTTCAACAATCATTTTCTTCAGCAAGCTGAAACCCTTGTTGATGAATTTGACCTTGAACAATCAGGCAAAGCTAAAGTAAAAGAAAGATTAAGAAACATCCCCCTTGCAACATGGGTAAATGGATCACATACATCTAACTTTTACCTTAGCAGCAAAAATTTTCATTCACACAATGGCAAAATATTAAAGAATGAAAACACTCAGCTCTCCTGTCGCATCAGTATTGCTTCGGGGAAAATCACTATCACTATTAACGGTTTCACTAAAACAAAAAAACTCAACTAATGACTGAAACGATCGATTTTTTAAGTTATTTCATCGTATCCTTTACTATTGGATACACTTTAAAATTCTATGGACATGATAGTCTCTTTAAATGGGGAAGAATAATCTTTTGTATCATTCTACCTCTGCTTGTGACTATTTTAGTCTTTTGCTTTACCGTACTGCCACTTTTGCTTATTGACGTAGATGAACCTCTTGCAATCGCTATGATGTCCACTCCTACAATTGTCATCGCAGTTGTGTTCCTCATATCATCGTTAATCGACTGGTTTTTTATCGGATGGGCTGGCAACATTGGAGCAAGGCGACGAGCAGCCGAGAAGCCTTGGTGGTTATTCTCTAAATAATCATTAAGGAATCGTGTAAAAAAATAGTATGTATGCTAATACCCACATTAAACTTATATATATTCAAGGAGGGTCTGAACATGGTCTTCCTTTTTTTTATGAAGAAAAACATTGTCACCAATCGAGAAGTTTTTAGAAACACAACTTATATGCTAAGAGTATATAAAGTTAATAGAGATCTCATGCTATAAAAAAACCAATGGAACGTTCGCCCACGGGTTGCTTAATATAGCGGAATCTAAAACCTATCGATTTTCACCAAACTACCTATTCATTAAGCTTTCTCAGCTCTCCCTTGAGTCTTCTTAGAATAATAGATCTCATCGGAGAGTGCTCTATGCCGTTGAGAACTTCGTAGTTCATAATTTTAATTACGATTAAACACTTTTTTAACATTTCTATTTTTTTTAAATTTATGATAGGTTTATGAATATCACATAATATATAAAAAAAAATCAGAGTCAACACTTCAAGACTATCTCTTTACATATATTCTTTAGTTTCAAAATTAATCTATACCAAAACAACTTGTTAAAAAGCACTTCTTTAAAATAAAAAAACCTCTCACGTAGAGAGGTTCTATTTTCCTTAGGGTTGGGAACAATAATGGCTGGGGTACTAGGACTCGAACCTAGGATCACGGGTTCAAAGCCCGGTGCCTTACCAACTTGGCTATACCCCAATAAGTTGATATGTGTTTTTTACACAAGTGAATAGCATACTAGCAATGTGAGGGCTCTTTTCAAGTGATGTTTCCTTTTTTCATATTTTTCATCATAAGAAGATCAACGACTTCCTAGAAACTTGAGGCTATATATAGATCTCTTGATGTACCTAGTCCTAGACCTCTCTATATAACATTGATTATCTAAAGATATTTCTCTTTGCATCTCATTCTAAGACCTATATAGATAAGGTCCTTTTAAATTGTTGAAAACCTAGATGCACTTCATTTCTTGCATTCAGCAGATTAATGAACTCATCATCCTCAGGCGCTGGCTTGTGTAGGTTTTCATATGCATAAACTCTTTACTGTGAATCCTCCTTCTGCCTTCGGGCTGGGAGGATTTTTTTATCTTTTTTTCATTACCATGTCACTCTTCTTCGATCTTGTGAACTGCGTTGATGTGACGATCTGACGCAAAGTTCTTATCTGATGATTCGCTGCATCATTAGCTCTGTTTGGCTACCTTCCTTATATCAGGGATACTTTTTCCTGACATACAAAACCTCACGTGTATACCTGGTTTATCCGATTTCTTCTTACTGCGTTAAGCTACTTTATCCAAGATGCTCATGGATGATGAGCAGGAGCTTGGGTGACCTGACTTACTGCAGCTATAGCTGGAGTCATTTTCATTCTCTCTCTATTTTGGTGAGAAAAGCATTTTAGTAGAGGTGATTCAATAACTTTAACCTTAGCACTCCTCTGCCTTTGAGTTCGGTTCTTTCTTGAGAATGATCTACGATCTCTGTTACTTATTATTTTGATAGAAAGCCTCTGATTTTATCCTACCTTTAGGAAATCTTGGTATAAACCCCATGAAGAAACTGCATCAGCGTATTTTATAGCGTGATTTAGATCCTTACTTTCACTTTTTGCACTTAATTCTGTAACTCTTCTGACGATTTTATATCCTGTTTTCCTTATGGTTATTTGTACGAGTTTGTGAGCTGTTTTAATCATCCGTAGAAAACAACTTAAAGATACCTATATATAGGCATCAACTATCTCTCTTTCACAGTTAGATATTCGTTTTTAATGTAAGACATTTGCTAGTTTTACTCCTTTGATCTGTTTTCCCATATTATGATTCACCAAAATTTTAGAGACGAAGTTGCAAAGCACCTTCCACAGGATCAAGTTGATCAGTTTTTTGAAGCTTGTAGAATTCCTCTTAAGAAAAGTATAACGATTAACACCGCTAAGATATCTGTGAAAGATTTTATTACTATCACAAAAAAATGGTGATGGACGCTCACTCCAACGGACTTTGTGAAAGATTCTAAAACCTTCTATATTGATAGGGAAAATACCGATGTAGCTCTGTGAAATACCTTTCTTCACGCTGCATGATATTTTTATATTCAAGAAGTTGCTGCTGCTAGCTCTGCACCTCAGGTAAATCTCTCTGCATGAGATATTGTACTAGATATGGCTGCTGCTCCATGAGGAAAAACCTCTCAATTAGCGACTTCACTAATTGGAATGGAGAAGCCTGGTATGGTTATCGCAAATGATGTAGCAAGCTCAAGACTTAGGCAACTTGCACACAATCTCAATAGATGAGGTGCTTACAATACTGCTATTACAAAATTCAACTGATTTTCATTTGGTAAAAACCTTCCGAATTTCTTTGATCATATTCTTCTTGATGCGCCTTGTAGTTGAGAAGGAACAGCATTTAAATCAGAATTTGCTCTTAAGCATCGGAAAATTGAAGAGATTAATAAAATTGCTTGAACTCAGTTCCAACTTCTTGTCTCAGCGATCAAAGCGACAAAGCCATGAGGAACTGTTGTTTACTCTACGTGTACCATCAATCCTTATGAAAATGAGTATATTCTCGAAAAAGCTCTCGATTTTTTCAAGGATGATATAGAAATTGAGCGCATAGAATCTGTTAATACACACAGAGGTCTACAATTGGATGATCTAAGTTATGATCCACAGCTGTGTGCAAGACTGCGACCTCATGTTGAGAAAACCTGATGATTTTTCATTAGTAAAATTCGCAAAAAAAATGCTAGTACTATTCCTTATCAGCAACCACACAAACTGTCTCCAAAGAATCAATTTAAGCTTACTAAAAGTAAGCAACTACAATCTGAAGCTGGGAAATTTCTTAAGGAAAACTTTTGAATTAGCCTTGATCAAGACAAGCACCTCCTCGTCGCTACGAAAGATGTTGTTTACCTTACTTCGCCACAATTTGATGCGATTCAAAAACATCTTCATTGTGAGAAAGTCTGAATACCTGTTCTTAAAAAAGATAGATTACTCTGATTTAGACCAACTCATTATTTAGGAAATATTCTGTGACATACGGCAACAAAGCAAACAGTAGATATCTCGCCTGATCTTGCTCAGGAGTATTCGAGGTGAGCTAATCTTGTTGCAGATAGCCTGTGAATTTCTACAGAAAAAATTGCTGAATCTAGACGTGAGCAAGATAAGAATTACCTCTTAACCCGAGATGGGAGATGATTTTCAAGAACTAAATGGGTGAAAGGCGAATGGAAAAATAAGTTTGGTAAGTAATTTTTCCGCTTATAACTACCCAATTAAATATATTAATGAGCTTCTTAAGCACAAAAAAAAGAGACAGTAATCTGCCTCTTTTTTTTCAACTCTATCTTTAATATTTAATAGGCTTCTTGTATTGCCGCTCTAATAGCTTTTAGGATGGTTATCATACGTTCTTCGAAATCTGCCACCTCAAGTGAAACGTTAATTCTTTCTTCAGCACGTTCTAGTTTTTGAGTAAAGACCTCCGCTTTCCCTGCTTCAGCATATTCAAGTTTCATGTTCATTAAGAAAGCAAGCACTTGAGACTTAACTGTCATGTAATATTTCTCTTCTGCTGTTAATTCCACCTCTTTCACTTCTTTTCTAAGAGATGAAAACTCTTCTGACATAACGACATCATAGTAGGTAAGAAGCTCATTAGAGAATCCTTCTTGAAGTTCCATTCGACTGGTTGGTTCACCTACTGCTGATTGTGCAATTGCGATATTTTCTTGTACTCCTTGGATTCTGCTAATTAATTGCGGAGCAATTTCTTCCACGATTCTGTTTGAAATAATTGTAGAACAGGTGTATTTTCCTTGTGTTCCATATGTTTGAATAAGTGTATCGTATGAATTATAGAGTCCTTGTACATGACCAAATGGGAAAAGCTCTTCAATACGCTCTTCTACTGCATCTTGGAAGTCTTCGTAGTGAGTTACTATGAATGCATCAAATTGATCTTCAGGACGGTTCCCCCACTTAGATTTCATATCAGCAACAAATACGTCAAAGATCTTATCTGCGAGAGATTCAAGTTCATCAGCACGTGGACCTACAACTGTTTGGCTAAAGAAGCTTCCTTCTTCAAAGTTTCTAAATGCCTGCTCTACTTGATTTAAGAGTGTTTTTCTTGTTGAGTAGGTAGTTAATAGATCATCAATTGTTTCCCTATCTCATCCGTTAGCATAATTTGTAATATCACTGACAATTGACGTACGGTAGTAATCAATCACTGCTCTAAGTCCGAGTCTGTATGCTTCTATTTCTGTAGCTAACACTCATGCTTCTACTTCACGCTCAGTTGAAGTAATTAAGTCTACACTTTCCTTGTATCCTAATCCAGATATAAGTGCGAATAAATCAGCAGAACCTGTATCTATTCTCACATCAACGTCTTCTATAATACTTTCGATTTCTTCTTTCATTTGAGTTAGTCTATTTTGGTTTCATAGACAGAGAAGAAGTTCACCAATCTCCTCACCATATTTATTTACCAATACTGTCCCTAACATATTCTCAAGACCTGCTGTTTGTTCTTCTAAATACGCTTTAAGCTCTGTGCGACTCTCTTCTAGCATTAGCTGTAAAGACCCCACGGTTTGTCCTTCAAAGACCTCTGTTACAACAGGATCCTCTAGGTCTGGCTCAGCTATATCTACAATTGTTTCTACAGGGAACCATACTATGTCCGTTACGTCTTCAACTGCTTGAGGGAGTGATTCTTGCTCCTCAGTAGCTTCTTCGGTTGTTGTCTCAACTGGAATCCAATCAGGATTATTCCCATCAAGTTGTTCACCTTCTTGGATATAGGTATTTGTCACGGGATCATAAATAATCTCTGCCGAAGCAACTGATGTGATACCAACAGTTATCGCCATGCTTGAGATCAGTAATAGTTTTTTAAGATTTGTTACCTGTTTCATACGAATCAAGGAATAAGTAAAGAAAAAAAGAATTGATGAGGTGTATTTACTATGTAATTATCTCTCATATATGTATATTAAATGTATGTGAGTTGAGACCTTTTTCAAGATATAGACGTCACAGAAAGCATTCTTTATATTTCATTTATTAGCATGTACTTTGGAACTCATACTGACCCAAAATCGATGATTATCCCTACAGTTATTGAAAAAACTAAGCACGGAGAGAGAGCATACGATATTTATTCTAGACTTCTTGAAGATAGAATTATTTTTTTCTGAGCTTGAGTTAACCAAGAAACATCAAATCTTATTGTAGCTCAAATGCTCTACCTAGAAAAACAAGACCCAGATAAAGATATTGTTCTTTATATTAACTCCCCAGGTTGATCTGTAACGGCATGAATGGCAATTTATGATACTATGCAACATGTAAAATGTGACGTTGCTACTGTTTGTGTTGGGCTTGCTGCAAGTATGTGAGCTATGCTTCTAACTGCTGGTGCTCACGGGAAAAGATATGCTCTTCCTAACGCAGAAGTTATGATTCATCAGCCTTTATGAGGAACTGAAGGTCAAGCTACTGACATTGAAATTCATGCGAGACGTATTTTATGAATGAAAGACAAGTTAAATAAGATGCTTGCTAAGCATAGTGGTCAATCTCTTAAACAAATTCAAAAAGACGTTGAAAGAGATTACTTTATGTCTGCTGATGAAGCTAAGAAGTACTGACTTATCGATAAAGTTCTCAAATAAGAGCTAATACATTACATACTAAATATCTCCATTTCTTCCGAAACAGATGCACGTAGACATTCTTGCCTTTTGAGCCCACCCAGATGATATAGAACTTGGATGCAGCTGAACACTGCTTAAGCATATTTCTGCATGAAAAAGCATAGGACTTTGCGATCTTACTCAATGAGAACTTTGAACAAGATGATCTGCTGAACTTCGTTTACAAGAGGCAGCAAAAGCTCAGGAATTGATGTGAGCTAACTTTAGAATCAACCTGTGAATGAGTGATTGATTTTTTAAACGAAACCAAAGTAACCTGAAAAAAATCATTTCAGTAATTAGGTCCTCTACTCCAGAGATAGTCTTACTCCCAGCTATTGATGATCGTCATCCGGACCATTGAAGAGCAAGCAAGCTAATTGCTGACGCTTGTTTTTATGCTGGTTTAATCAAAATAGAAACGTGAGAAGCAGCTCACCGCCCTCGCTTGGTACTTTCTTATGTTCAGGACATTTACCTACAACCTGACATTGTTGTCGATATTAGCGATGTGATGGACAAAAAGCTTGAACTCATTTGAGCCTTTGCTTCTCAATTTCATGATCCTAGCTCTTCTTTGCCAGAGACCCCTATTTCTGATCCCCGCTTTCTTGATGCATTTCGTTGAAAACAAGCAGTCTACTGAAGGAATATATGAGTTGCCTACGCTGAAGGATTTCTTAGTAAAAGAACACTTTGAGTTGCTTCCTTTTTTGATCTACAATAGATTTTTTTATTCTATAATTGCCTCTTTCTTTTCTTAACGATATCGTAAGGTTCAATCTGTATTTTTACGCTTCTTCATAACTTTTTTCATTTTCTCACCTAGATTTATGCGCATATGAATTGTCTGCTACCCTAGTTATTGAGGGAGTTGAATTGTTGCGACTCTTCTATGAAAAGCCTTGGCAAAAAATGGTCATACGATTCATTTTATTAGCTCAGCTCCACCGGTAAAACTCGATAGATTCGCTGAAAACATTTTCTTTCATGAAGTAGGTGTGTCTGCGTATCCACTTTTTGAGAATTCGATGTATGAACTTAACCTGACTAACAAAATTGTTGATGTGTGTAAACATGAACGTCTTGATCTTCTCCATGTTCATTATGCGATTCCTCATGCTACTGCAGCGTACTTGGCGCAACGCATTCTCGAATGACTTGGTTTTAACCTGCCCTTTATTACTACCCTTCATGGTACAGATATAAGCTTGGTATGAAAAAATGAGCTTTACAAAGATCTCATTTGAGATCAACCAATCAAATTGAGTCACTTCAGTTTCAGCATCACTTAAGGACGAAACACTTGATTACTTTGATATTACTCAGACTATTGATGTTATCCCAAACTTTATAGAAATCAAAGAATTTGATCGTTTTGAATACGAAAATGAAGTAAGACAGAAATTTGCACCTGAGTGAGAGAAGTTACTCTGTCATATTTCAAACTTTAGACCTGTCAAAAGAGTGTGAGATGTTATAGATATTTTTCACCAAGTTCAAAAAAAGGTATCTTCTAAATTACTTCTCGTTGGCGATGGACCTGATCGTCAGATTCTCGAGAAGAAATGTAGGGAATATGGTATATGCGATAAGGTATTCTTTTTAGGAAAATTAAAGAAAGTTGAAAAAATCTTAGTTGCTAGTGATCTCTTTCTTCTTCCTTCTGAAAAAGAGAGTTTTTGATTAGCTGCGCTTGAGGCTATGGCAGCAAAGACTCCTGTTATCAGCTCAAATGTTTGATGAATCCCTGAAATTAACACTCACTGACGCACCTGATTTACTCATCCCTTATGAGATGTGGATTCAATGGCTCAAAGTGCTCTTGAGTTGCTCTTAAATGAAAATAAACTCAATTTATTCAAAGATCAGTCCTATCATCAAGCAAAGACATTTGAGCTCAGACACATTCTTCCTTTGTATGAAGCACTGTATAAACGTCTTCTGAGTTCTTAAATTGGCCTAGATTTCATTACTTCTTTTAGCTCTTCAACGTGCACCAATTTTTCTGTTACAAATTTTTCTACATCAAATCAAATATCTTCTACAAGAACCGATGTATGCTGAGCAGAAATATAGTCTGGCATAATCACATAATCAGCTCACGCTGTATATAACCTCATAGCATTTTCAGGACGATTTGATACGACCACGATAATAATGTCTTTATTGTATCTTTGAATTTCATCTATAATTAACAAATCATCTTCAACATCTCTAATCGTGCTTACTACCATTTTTAATTCTGGGTGAAACATATGTCTATACACCTCAGTGTTGGTAGCATCTGCAAAAATATATGGCGTTGGGCTCTCTTCCAAAGTCTGTGTAAGAAGTGGATTATGGTCAATAATCACATGTGATATAGCCTCAGTATCAAAAGTTCTTCAGAGCCTTGCTCAAATTCTTCCATATCCAAATAGAATAACTTCTACCTTTTCTAACTCTCCATCTTCTAACTCCTCATCTGATTCAACTGAGTTTTTTCCTAAATAGCGTTTTCGGTGTTCGTACATTCAATTGTTATGCATTGTTGAGTAACTAGATACAGCAATAGTTACCAGCCCAATAAGAACCATTAAAGAGATTAGGCTTGGATCAGTTACATGCCCTACCGCAATACCGATTCATAAAATCAAGAATGAGAACTCACTAATTTGCCCGACGGCCATTCACGCTTTCATCGAAATCTGATTGGTAAAGCCAAACAACTTAGACGCTCAAAAGACAATTAGTGGTTTTCAAATGAGTACGAACGCGATTGATATGATGAGTAATGGCAGATGATCAGTTAGTCCATTTGGAGATAGTTGCAGTCACAAAGCAATAAAAAACAAGACCAAGAAAAAATCTCTAAGTGGCTTTAATTTGCTGCTTATTTGCATTCTAAATGGCGAGGTTGCGAAGGACATTCACGCTAGCAAACATCATATCTCAAACGAAAATCCTACTAGCTGAAAAAAAGTTCACAATATCAAACACCGTCAAATACCAATAAGTACGAGAAATTCTTGATTATCGGCAAGCCGTACTACTAACTTTGGAAGAATAAATTTTGAGAATAATATCACAATTGCTAACAGCATGAATCATTCTAGCAGCATGAATCCTCCTCAATCACCTCAGGATTTGATTGCTAGTAACATAAGCAAGACCATCACTACGAGATCCTGCACAATCAAAAGCCCAATGGCAATTCTTCCATACATCGTTTCATCTTCTTCTTTATCTGAGAGTAATTTCACAATCACAATAGTACTCGAAAACGTTAGTCAAATACCAATATAGATACTCGTCATCATATCATAGCCCAAGAAATATCATGCTAGGAACCCAAATGCTGCACTCGACAAAATCTGAATGGTTCAAATACCTAGCGCTACTTTCCCTTGTTCTTTAATGACATTTATATTTAACCCTAGACCTACCATAAACAGAAGCAAGGATATTCATAAGTGCGAAAACAATTCAATAAATGAATGTCCATCTGAGCTCAGTTCTGCTAGTCCAAACAACATTGGTCAGACAGCGATTCCTGCAAGAAGATATCAAATTATAAGAGGTTGTTTCAGTCGTTTTACAACACCAGAAATTATGATAACCACCAAGAGAATCATCGCTAGTTGAGCCAAATCTGATGAGTGTACCAACTGACTTAGTAAGTCCATTATTTGCTGCATGCTTTTTTTTCGCCACGTTCTAAAATTTCTTTTTTTAATTGTATATATTTACAACCCTAACCGCAAATTCTCTTGGTGATTTTCGCATCATTTTCTTTTCATTTTTTATGTCTTCTTCAATAAAAAAACACCACCTGAGTGATGTTTTCTTTTTTATCTCTTTCTACTCATCTCATACGATATACCCATGCAGCAGTCAAGCTACAACTCATCCAATTACTGGAGCTAGTACATATAACATCCATACATGACTGAATCCATTTCCTCAGATAACATCGTAAATCCATGGTCCGAGTCATACCGCTGGATTAAATGCACCTCATGAAATATGTCCTCAAGCGAATGCTGCCGCTAATACTGTACATCAGATTGCTGCTCAATAATAACTGTTTCCACTTGTTGCCTTAGTTGCTGCTGTATGAAGGATAACACTTACGAGAGCAAATGTGAATAATGCCTCAACGATAAATCATTGCATTGTTGTCACTCACTCACCTGGAGCTGGTACAAATCCAGTACCTGTTATCATTGCTGCAATCCGTACTGCAACTAAAGCTCCGAGAATTTGAGAAATAATATACATTACTGCATCATGAGTCCCGATTTTCTTTCTCACCAAGAGTCACACTGTTGCTGCCGGATTATAGTGAGCTCCAGATACATGACCTCACATATACACCATGACCATTAAGATCAGTCAGATTGCGACTGGTGCAAACTTAGATCAAGAAGCTACCGTTAGCGCAATAGTGAACACCAAGAAAAATGTTCAGATGAACTCTGTAATATACTTTTGCATATGATGTAATAAATAAATAAAAATCTCTCATATAGAGACCTCTTCCTGCATAAGAATGAACTAGCATATCTCCAAGCAAACGCTATATTTAAAGGCAAATTTATAGATGTCAACTTTTCTCTGTATGCTTACTTTTTTCCGTTCCTGACTTTGATTAGTCCTTTTGGCTGCCGTTCTTGGATGAGCTATTTGAGTTTTCTCTAAAATTGTTCTTCAGCATATGTCTCCTTCAGAACTCACCTTCTGGAGATTTCTTTTTGCCTTTGTGAGCATGATTCCTTTCTTTCTCTATGAAAAGAAAGAGGTTGTCTCTCAAAAGAATTTTCTAAAAGCTGTATGAATTTCACTTTTTTGAACTGCGAACGTTGTTCTCTTCGCTTTTTGAATTAAATACACGACTGCTATGATTGGACAGATTCTTTATGTTCTTGTCCCAATTATTCTTCTTTTTCTTCAAAGAATTTTCTTTAAGCAAGGGTTTCAAAGAGCTATTCTTCCTGGTATTTTACTCTGACTAGCCTGAGCTGTGCTTGTTATACTCCTCCCCGTTATTTATTGAGAACAAGCCCTTCTTTCTGGTACCCTTGAAGGTAATTTCCTTATTGTATGAGCGGTTATTTCGTTTAGTTTCTATATGCTTTTCTCTCAAAATATTTACAAGCACTTCACTCCGCTCCACTATAATATGATCTATATCACAACCACCTTTATCTGTCTCACTGTTTACTTTCTCTTTTTGAGTCCAGAAGAAATTTCTTACACCTATCCGTGGACTGTTTGGGCAATGCTGTTCTATATATGAGTTATAGCTACTACGTTGTACTACACACTGTACCAGATTTTAATTAAATACAGTTGAGCTGTTTATGCATCATTGATTCAATATATTCAACCTATTGCCGTGGTGTGACGAGCTATTCTTCTTTTAGGAGAACAACTTAGTGTCTTATTTTTGGTATGAGTCGCTCTGAGCCTATATTGAGTATACAGTATAGACCAAGCGAAAACGAAGAATCCCAAAGAGAGTTCTTAAATTTTATTTTTATCAATTTCTTGTGAAAGAGGTTACTATAACTGAGCTAGAAGCTCAACAAAGATTTGATAGGTTTCTTAGAAAACACTTTAAACATACTCCTGAGGTTGGTTTGTGAGATATTTTTTCACGAATTAGAACCTGAAGTATTAAAGTAAATGGGAAAAAGAAAAAGCAGAATTATAGGCTTCAAGAAGGTGATATTGTCACTTTAGATACTGCTGTGAAAACTGATAAATCAGCTTCTTACGTTTCTAAACCAAAAAAAGAAAAAGTCCATGATCTTCCTCTCGAAGCGCTTCAACAGCTTATTCTTTTTGAGGATGAACATTGGATTGTACGAAATAAACCTCCTCATCTTCTTATGCATCCTTGAGATAAACATCTCACCGACATCACGCTCACCGATATGATGATGCAGTATTTAGAGAAAACTGACCAACTTCAACAAAGTAGCACCTTTACTCCTTCTTTTTGCTATAGATTAGATAAAGATACATCTTGAATAGTTATCTCAGCCAAAACCTACGACTGACTTCAGTACTTGAACAAGGCCATCAGAGAGAGAAACGTTCACAAAACATATAGAACAATCCTTGTAGGTGATCTACAATACGCTCCTTGATTTTCATCTAAAAAGAGAGTTGTTCATTGCAGGAAGCCTCTTTTTGTGTGATACAATAAATCATTATGAAGATCACAAACTTTCGTTAATTGAGAAAAATGAAAAGAATCACACAGTGAATTTCATCTTAAAAAAACGTACAAGCATCCTAAGCTATGAATATTAAGTGATGTTGTGGTTACATTACATACATGAAGAATGCACCAAATTAGAGCTCATGCAGCCCACCTGTGACACCCTGTACTATGAGACATTCAATATGGATGACAGGCAGTAAATCGTCTTGCTAAAAAGCATGAAAAAATCGTGAGACAATTGCTCCACGCTGTCTCATATTGATTTTTCGATCCATTTTCGGATAAAGATTTCAGCTTTTCTGCTCCCATCCCCATCGAGATGAGATATATAGTTTGAAACTAGAAAGAGGCCTTGTTTACTCTCCTTAAAACTGCCTAATGAATAGAAGAACCATACTTAAAGAAGCAATAAGTTCTGTTTCCGATGATACGAAATTAGTGAGACTTGCTACGATAACAACTTTCATTCACTCTTTGCTTTTCATCCTCTACCTTATTTACTTAAGTTTTACCTTAGCAGCAAGAGCCTCTTGAGGGAGTTGATGAATAGGAGAACTTTTGTGAGATTATATCAATCTCGTTGCTCCAAACACAGAAGTTATTGTTCTTCTTATTATTATATGAATCGTTCTTGTTATAGGATACTCAATCCTTCCACCAATATGAGATGCAGCCATGATCTACTACGTAGACAGTAATAAAAAAAGCTGAAGCGCCTCACTTGGATCGTGATTCTGAAGATTTTTCCCCATGTTTGAGTTTAATGCTACTATCTCTTTCTTGAATATCATTGCTTGGATGATTGCTGCATCGAGAATGTATGCTATGGGTATTATTAATTGACTTACCGTAACACTCTTAGTTATTTGGCTCTTTATTTCTTTTCTTGCTCTTTTCCTCCTCCCCTACACAAAGTTTCTTATTACTTTGGAGTGAGAAGATTATTTTGATGCAATGAAAAAGAGTATGTGACTCTCTATAAGACACTTTGTGACGACATCTAAATTTGTTACCATCAACCTCTTTCTCTACCTCAGGTTTATTCTTAATATCATTATTGTTATCTGAATTCCTCTGAGCATGATATACTTTGCTAGTAAATTCGATTTTTGATCAAGTGCTCTTTTTCAAACACTGGTAATTACGTGTCTTATTCTTCTTATAGCCCTTACTGCCTATATTAATGGTATTATTGAAGCATTTTTCATAACCTATCGATGGAAGGTGTACACCTGAATTCGTGCTAAAGAAAACGGTGAAGAAGAGGAAGAAGAAATCCAAAGTGAATGAGAAAAAGAGTGAATGAATGAATAAGTAAATGAATAAAATAAACAACTATGAAATAGAAATAAACTGCTGAGAATATGAAATACATATTTTAATTATCTTTATTTGTGCTAAACCCTTTTTCACTCTTTCACTTTCTTATGCGCTTGCATTCCTGCTCTTATACTAATATATGACCATTTCAGGACAAGACCGTACTTGTGAACTTTTTTGCTGGATCGCATTTAATTCAGGCCCCAATTTGAAGCGGGAAGAGTTTCCTTTTTTTTGATGGTCCACTTTTTGCTTTATATAAGCACCGTAGTAGACCTATTTTGAACAAGAACTCTTCTTCATGACGTATTCAACTTATCTTTGAGGTTGAATGAGATACTCGGTGTATAGAAAGATCCCTGACCCCTACTCGCAAATGAGGAGAAAGTGTTAAAACAAAGTTCTGGCGTGCTACATGAGTACTTGCCCAAGAAGAAGGGGCGCTAATTGTTAGCTTTAGTGAGAAAAATCTTTTTGATCTATATACTTCACAACTTGAAGAGATTGAATTTACTTCATGAAAAGAGGCTGACTCAGCTATTTCGGACTTACTTCCGCCAAAGGAACTGTTGATGAGTGTTAATTTTTTGGTTCAAGAATCTTCAAGTGTCTTTGAACTTGCACCAGCCGAAAGGGTTGAAGTGTTTAAACATCTTTTTGGGCTTATTTGAATCGATGAGGTTAAAAATTCGATTCACGATAAAAGAAAAAGCATTAGCACGACTATTGCGACTAAATGAGATTTTTCATTGTACGACACCAAAGTTAGCCAATTTATTACTAAAATTAAAAGCTCCTGGGGTGAGCTTAAAGAACTACCACTGTCAGACTGCTGAGAACAGATGGAGACACTTTCTGAAACTTCATTTTTTACAGATCTTCCCCTTTTGTGAGAATCGATTACGGTCAAAGATGTTTCACTAGATACGGAGGGTTTTCAACTGTTACAACCACTCTCTGTACACATTGATTGAGTCCTTCGTGAATTTGTTCAACGTGAGTGAGAAAAAAGACAAGTCTTGCAACAAATACAAGATACCCAACATCAACAGCGTGAACTCCTTGTAATCAAACAAAAGCTCAATGCATGAATGGAGCGCATCCAACGTGAACTGAGCCAAAGTATTGATGAGTCGGCTGGAAAGAAAATTGAAGCAATTTTAGAACAGTATAAAGCTACTCTAAAAGAACAGTATGACGCTTTCCCCTTTTCTCTTTTTGAAAAGCATAACGTTGCACTTGAGCATATACGTGATACCAAGCATATCTTTTGACAACTTATCAACGAAGGAAAACATCTCGCACAACAGAAAGGACAACTTCTTGAACAACAAAAACTTCACCAAGAGCGTCTTACCCAATTAAACGAAGAATACAAAGATTTCGTTCATCAAGAAAAACAAACAACTGAGTCGTTTAACCAGAACAATAGCTTTTCATGTGATAAAATTGATTGAGCATGCCCTTACGTTAGTCTTATTAATAAGCAAGCTTGAAAGGCACTTGAGATGCAAATACAGGCTCTCCATAAGCAGCAAGAAAAAAATCGTCAACAGGTTACTCATATTACTGACGAATCACTTCCAGATTTAGATAAGAAAATCACCACTTGCGAACAGGACATAACGAAGATCAAATGATTTCTCCAAGAGGTTAATCGAAAGGAAACTCAGCTCCTTTCTGAAACATATACAGGCCTTGAAAAAGACATCCAAGATCAAGAAAAAGCTCTTCACGAGTTTCAACAACAACAACTCAAAATACGTTGATTGGCTGAAGAAAAAATCAAGATAGAGCAAGAATTTATTCTGCACGAAAAACAGTTAGCTGAACTATCACAACGTCTTCTTCAGCTGCAAACACAAGAAAAATCACTAACTTCTGATGAACAAGTACATCAAAAGAGGATCTATGAACGTGCAAAATCCCTTACTCATGAACTCATATGAACCTGAGACAAACTTTCTGAATTATTGATAGACATTGAAAAAATACGCTGAGATATCTTGTGACTTCAACAACAAGAAAAAAGATTAAAAGAGCTTTATGCTATCTTCTCTAAGGAGTTAATGGTCGTTGTTCTTCAGGATTTCCTGCCTAGTTTACAGGATGTTCTCAATAGCTACTTAGCCCAAATTGTTGACTATGAAGTTCGTTTCACCTCTCCTGTTGATGAATGAGCACAACTTGAGTTAGATATCGAGATTCACGACGAAAAGTGAGTGAGGAATGTTAAATCTCTCAGTGGAGGTCAAAAAACTATTCTTAAGCTTGTCTGGATGCTTTCAGTAGCTACTTTATTTCGTAGTAATTTTCTCTTCTTAGACGAAACTATTAACAATCTTGATATTGATACAATAGCCCAAGTAGCTGATGTTATTGATGAATTTGTAAGTTCTTCTCAAGTTACTTTCTACGTTGTCACTCATTCTCCTCAGATTCAACAAATGAATATCTGGGAAAGCACTATTGCCATACCCAAGTAGTCTTGTTAAAGACAATCTCATTTTTTATCTTCATTTTTTTGTATATAATGAAGAGGTTTTTTGACAAAGTTTCTTTCCACCCCTACTATTAGAATATAGCCTATCTCTGCTTTATTGTATTATTGCTCAGGTACCGTTATAGTCTGTATATCTTAAAGAAACATATGTGGTGAATCGAGAATCTCTACCTCCTTGGTCTTATTGGAATTGGTAGTATCTGAATACTTGTCTGGAGTGCTGAAAAAGTAGTTGATCGTATGATTCAAATTGCTCATCATTTTTGAGTTTCAGACACGTTTGTGTGACTGACTGTTTTGTCAATCTGAACAAGTCTTCCTGAAATCAGTTCTCACATTATCGCTTCAATTTGAATTATTAATGGTACTTTAGATAGTCATATTGCTTCTTCAACTGTTCTATGAGCTAATATTTGATCTAATGTTGTTCAGCAAACACTTATTATCTGACTCGTTATTCTTCTCGTTTGAAAATTAGTTTTTGATAAGAAATTTCTTTCTCAGAACTATATAGCCATGCTTGTTACTATGTGAGTCGTATGGATTCTATGACTTGATTGACTGTACTCTCAGACTGATTGAGCCGTACTCCTCTTACTTTTCTGAATGTATCTGTACTTTTTATACCAACAAGAACAAAGTTGAACTGAAAAGACAGAAGTTACTATAGAACGTCTTGATCACCCATGGCTGGCTTTCGCTTGACTGATTTGATGACTTTGATTCCTTTTGTTTGCAAGTACGATTACCTTAGAAATTGTTCAACACTTCGTCATCCATACTAATGTGAGTGGATCGCTTATTTGAGTTATTAGTTTGTGAATTGCTTCAGCTTTACCTGAGCTGATAACAGCTATTTCATGAGTGAGACAGAAAGCTAAATGAATTTCCTTATGAACATTGATTTGAAGTAATATTATTAACCCTCTTGTTGCTATTTGAATTTGATGAGTTATCTCAGGGTACTATGTTCCTACTCCTCTTAAGCGACGAGATCTTCCTATGCAGATTGCCACTGCTCTACTTCTTCTTGGTCGACTTCTCCTTCATAAGAGATCTATTTGAAAGGCATGATGAATTTTCCTTATCATTATTTACTTTGCCTATTTGTTTATCAGAATGAAATATTTCTCGATAGACTAATCAGACACACTTAGACTATATTGTAAAGACATAAGAGACCCCATTTTGTTGCAAAATCAATATATATTCTTATCAGATGAGGTAAGAAACATTTTTTATTTTTCGTCGTTACAATCCAATGAGGTATTTCTTAACTATCCTTTTTACCGCCCTTGTTACTGCATGAGTAATTATAGGTGGGAACTCGCTTCTCAACTGATCATGAGAAAATTGAACATTAGACAGTTTTTTCAGCTTTGGTGCATGAGATAGTGAAATTTTTGATTCAGCATGAGCTGATACTGAAGAAAATTCAGATACAGCATTTTGATCAGATGACATTACTACAATCGAAGAAAATATTCTTCTTTGTAAAGATGAAGATAAAATTCCTGTAGTAGACGAAGCTACTGGTAAGATCGTTTGCAAAACGGCTGAGCTTGTTGAAACAGAGTGTATTTGGCTAGATGGTGAACGTTACCCACTAGGTGATAAAAAAACTCAGTATAGAGCAGCAGTTGTTAGTGAAGACAATCCTACACCAACATGTGAGTCTGCAGAGTTTATTTGTATAAACGGACAATACGTTTCTGACGTAGAAGAATCTGGTTCTTACCTCCGTGGATCATGTGTAACTATCAATCCTAAAAAGGATGCAATTACCTGTGAATACAAATGAGAATCATTCCTTCCTGGTGAATGGTATTTCAACTATGTAGAAAGTACGGTAGAACAAACTAAAGTTTGCCAGTATCTTGGATTCTACTGCAATGGAAACTGAGGATGGTACTCATACGATGGAGTTGACGCAGATGTTTACGACGAAACAAACTGTGCCTTTACTGAAGCCATTGATAGTACTTATCTAGCTGCTTATAAAGAAGAACTAGAACAAAGATGAGTACTAACTGATATTGTAGAAGGAGAATATAAAACGATAAATAAAGCATTTGAAGTTCAAGGAATTGGAGAATCTTGTGTGACTCCATGGTGAGAAGAAGTTGCTCATTGAGACTCTGTGCTTTCTTTCCTAGAAGAAACTGGATGATTTGAGGAACACTGTGAAATTAGAACGAGTCGTTGTGATGATGGTGTTTTTGTAGAAAAAGTACCATATGATTACCCTGATTGTAAAATTGGAGTACCAGAATCATGTGATATCAACGGATTTACACTTTACCATGATACAGAAAAAGATTTCTATAGTACTGGTAAATATGTAGATGGAAAATGGGTATGTGAATCATGAAGAAGATACTGTTTTGATTGAGAAGCAGAAGGTGAAAGCAAATATAAATATACAACCTGTACTCCTCCAAGTGGACCTAAGGTTGAATACAACGCTGCAAATGCGGTGTGTCCAAGTCCTTATATTGGATGAGGTAGTAACTGGGCTCCAAACCAAACATGAGTATGATATATTAGTAGTTCAGTTGAATACGGAAGTACCTGTACTGCTGTAAATCTTGTGTGTAAATTTGGTACTATCAGAACATGATCTGCTTCAAATTACTCTGCTCCTACATCAACTAAATATGCTTCTAGCTGTACGGTTTGAACTCCAAATGGATGTACATTTAATTACCTTGATGCTGGTTCTGTTAACGTAGCTCATGGTGAATCTGTTCCGTACTATGGTGCTGGTAGCGTTGCTTATGGATCAACATGTAGCTCTGCTACTGCTACCTGTAGTAATGGGAGAATTAATGTTTCTGTTTGATATAAAAATTGTGCTCCTGCTGCTCCTGCTTGATGTAGCTCATCTTGTGGTAACGTAGCTCATGGTGCTACTTTGACTACTTATAACTACAATACCCTTCCTTACTCATCTTGAGTAGCTAACTGTTCTGCTGTTGGAAACGCTGTTGTTAAGAGTGTTTGTTCAAACGGATCACTTTCTGCGACACCATGAGCTTACTGTAGTTGTTCTATCGAAGCTCCAGCTGGATGTTCAAACGGAATGAGACATTGAGAAACAGTAACAAGATTTAATGACCCAGGTTGTTCAGAAGACCAATTCTGAAACGATCTAGACGGATGATCAAATAGTGCTTGCCAATGTAAATATGGTTCAATTACCTGTAATAACTGAGCCCTTAGTAAGACATCAAATTACCCATGAGATGCATATCCAGTATGAAGCTGTAGATAATCTCTCCTAAAAAAATATAAAACACCTAAGACTCACTTAGGTGTTTTTGTTTACTTTCTTTTTTGCATGCATACACTTTCAGACTATACTTTCTCTCTGCCTCCTGAGCTTATTGCTCAAGAACTTCACTCCCCTGCTGATGAATGTAAACTTCTCACTTATTCTATTCCAGACGGAGATATCTCTGACGAGATATTTAGAGATTCACTTCTCAATATTGATCCCTCTACTCATGTTTTTGTAAATAAAACGAAAGTCTGCAACGCGAGAATTCCCGTACATTTCCCTTGATCTGGAAGAGTTAAAGCAAGAGATGGTGAGATCTTTTTCTTAAAAAAGCTTGATGAATTTACGTTTGAGGCTCTTGTGAGACCATGAAAAAAATTCTCTGTATGAACTAACATACCTATAGATGAAAAGGTTTCATTTAACGTTGTTTCGCTCTCTCACGAAGGAAGAACTTTACGTTGTTCTCAGCCTATTGAACATGCTCTTCGTGAATATGGACAACTTCCACTCCCTCCTTATATTGAATATAAAGAGGAGACTGCTTGATCTTATCAACCTATTTTTGCTCAGGATATGTGATCTACTGCAGCACCAACTGCTTCACTACATTTTACTGATACCCTCGTTGAGTCACTTAAACAAAAATGAGTTCAGTTTCATGATCTAATTCTTCATGTTGGTCTTGGAACCTTTAAGCCTGTAGATACAGACGACATTACCCAATATGATATTCATGCTGAAGAATGCTCGGTTGCCTGCTCACTCTTTTCAACTATAGCTCGTGCCAAAGAACAACAAGAACCACTTCTTTCTATTTGAACTACGGTGACCAGAACACTTGAAAGTTTGCCTTATTTGTGGAAACGCCTCTCGGAGGAAAATGACTTTCTGGCTCAGTTTGACGACGATGTTATTCGTTTTTGGAATCAGCTCACTGTAACTGTTAGCTTGGATCAGGCACATCAGTTTATTCCTCATGTCTCACTTGATCAGGGCCATCTCTCTTTCTCTACGCAGTTATACTTATACCCCTGATCACGTTTCTTTGTTATAGATCAACTTATTACTAACTTTCATTTACCAAAATCTTCACTTCTCATGCTTGTTTGAGCGTTTATATGATATGATAATATGAAAAAAGTATATGCTCATGCAATAGAGCAAAAGTATCGCTTTTATAGTTTTTGAGATGCTATGCGGATTCGTTAAAAGATGAGACGTACACTTTTTACTTCATTCTGAAGTGATTTTTTACCCTCTCTAACCAGTGCTTTCTTGGTAAAGGAAGACTATACTTCATAAGAAAATCATATTCTTGCTTGATCACTCTAAATACATTTCCCTTTTGATCACGAATTACTTTCTTGAGAATTTCTGGATTGATTACTCGTTTTTTTTCTCAACCAATTTCTTCTCGTCATTCATATTGAGATAGGTTCTCTAGCTCTACTATCTCCATCCATTGTGGAATATCTACTTTAATTTCTTCATTACGCCGTAGATATCACTCGCTTACGATTTCATCTTTTTCAAACTCTTCGATAAGTGAGGCTCAAGTGTCATTGAAGTAAAATGGATTCATCGAAGCAGGAAAAAAGCTACCAAGCTCTCATCTTTGTTCCATTTCAACAAAGATTTCATGTACCTTTTCCTCCCACTCTTCTTTTTCATACTGTTTATTGAGAATACAGTATTGTCTATTCTGCAGTCATACACAAGCAAAACAATATGAGCAGTTTACCAGGTAATATGAGTGAAAAATATTTGATGAACGCTCTACCTGACTTGAGCAGTAGATATTATTTGAATACACTCATGATCACTCATTTGCATACATATCAGATGAATGCACACCAGCATCAAACATGTCATAAAAATTCTTTTCTTGATCTTCTCATCACACACAGATGACGTTACGACCATTTTCTAGCCTATTTGCGTAATATCCATTTTGCACATTAGTACTGTTGATGATATGATTTCCTTGCACGTTTTCACTTCCGTAGTTTGTAGATGTAGTTGGAAGAGAGGCTATAATTTTTTCGAAACTTCCTTTGTGCTCTAGAATTCTTTTTTTCTCAGCCTGGTACTCTTCCTTAGCGTATTGTTTATTTTTAATACAGTATGACATATTTTCTAGATTTGAACATGCAATACATTCATGACATCCCGTTAGATTTGCACTAAACCGGATATTACTTGAATTATTTATAAACCTTGAATAGAAAATTTTTGATGACTTCAAAATACCAGAAGAATTATACACATCTTCACTATAACTCCCTACTCGTAGGCTATCAAACACGTCCTTACAATAATCAAAAACAACGTAACTATAGTAGACTCAAGAGCACTCATTAATCACCGCAGCACTTACATATGCGTGTGATGATCCTACTACTGTATCAGCATAGTCAGTGTTTTCTCAAGCCATCTGACTGATTGTTGCACTTAGTGGAATTTCTTTCATCAGGTCATGAAGCTGCACAAAAATGCTTTCCTGAGCTGAATATTCTTTTCCATAGTCAAGAAGCCCATCTCTAATCACTGCAAAATCTTTGTTAGCAGAAACATCTCATATTCTTTCTGTTTGAGGATACCTAGACATGTATCCTTGTGTTTTGTGGAAAACGACTGGGAACCAACTAACTATCTGTTTTACATACTCTCTAAAGGATGTATTCTTGCGCTTTTCCTGTATTTTTTCTTTCCATGATTGTAGTGTTTGCATATCTGTAATTTAATGTAAAAATTCCTTTACCTGTCTCTAGATTCAAGTATATATGTTGTAGTGAATCATTTCAAATAAAATCAGAAATCTCTTATCATCTTACCCTAAAGTGATGAGGTAATAATTAATATCCTATATACTCGTACACTCTGTTTGTTGCACCCTTGTACAACTTTTATTTCTTTACGTATCTTGATGATCTCACAAATTGCTGCCATGAGTCAGAATATGGTGATCGGTGTAGATAACAAGCTACCTCGACATTACCCTGAAGACTTTAAACACTTCAAAAAACATACGCTTGAAAAACCGATCTTGATGTGACGTAAAACTTTTGAATCAATCTGAAGACCACTTCCTAAAAGAAGAAACATCGTTCTTACGAGAAACACTGAACGATCACATGAGTGAGTTGAAGTTGTTCATGACATTAAACCATTCATTCAAAAATACCATTCATCAGAAGAAGAACTTATGGTTATTTGAGGGTCGCAGATCTATAGATTATTCCTTCCTTACACTGATCAATTGTATCTTACAGAAGTAAAAATATATATCGATTGAGACGCTTACTTTCCTAAATTCAAGCACGACTTCAAAGAGACCGATAGAATAGAAAGAGACGAGTTTGACTTTGTCTGGTATAAAAGAAAAGACTAAAAACACACCTATAACCTGACCTTAATAACCATCAACTCTCTTCATTTTTAATTCATTACTTATCCTCCCCTATGAAACAATACCTTGACCTCCTCCAACACATTAAAGACCACTGAGTTGATGTTGCTGATAGAACCTGAGTCGGGACGAGAAAAGTTTTTTGAGCTCAAATGAGATACGACTTAAAAAACTGATTTCCTTTGGTTACGACAAAGAAAACATTTCTTAGATGAGTTGTTGTTGAACTTATCTGGCTTATTAGATGAGAAACGAATATTAAATATCTCGTTGATAGAGATGTTCGTATTTGGAATGAGTGGCCATTTCAAAATTATCTTAAAAAGAATAACCTTGAAGAAGAGTTTCCTAAATATAGCGAAACATGGCAAGAAAAAATGGCTTGGTTTATTGAAGAGATTAAGTCTAAAAATGCAGATGATCCTTTTGTTGTTGAATGGTGAGACCTAGGACCTGTGTATGGATACCAATGGAGAAACTATAATGGATCTTGAGTTGATCAACTCCAACAACTTTTGGACCTTATTCAAAACAATCCAACGAGTAGAAGAATTATTGTTAATGCTTGGAATCCAGCGCAAATTGATCAAATGTTGCTACCACCGTGTCATATGTTTTATCAGTGCAATATCGATACAACTAATAATCTTCTTCATTTGCAAATGTATCAAAGGTCTTGTGATATGTTTTTATGAGTACCTTTTAATATCGCATCGTATTCAACCCTCCTTCTCATTCTTGCTAAGCTAACTGGACTGACTCCTGGGACCTTTGTTCATACACTCTGAGATGCTCACATTTATCAAAATCATCGGGATGTAGTTAACACACAATTAGAAAGAGAACCTCATGATCTTCCTGAACTTCTCATTCATAAAGAACTTAACAGTTTAGCTGATGTTGAGTCACTTGAATGGAGTGATTTTGAGTTAACATGATATACTTCTCATGGTAGATTAAGAGCCCCTGTCGCTGTTTAATATTATTTTCGTAAGAACTAATTCATATAAGACATTAATTTTGCAAAAAGACTATATTCTCGTTCTTGATTCTAGTCATTTTTTTGATAGATTCTGATCTTGTCGTTATTCTTGAAATATCTTTTTTTTTAGCTTAAAAACTTAGCAAAATGGACATTGATTTTGAACAGGCATCGTATTATGCAAGCATGGTGTGATCTTTAGTTATGGAGTGGGTTCCAACTATTCTTTGAGCTCTTGCAACGCTTATCATCTGATTGCGAGCAATTAAGCATATAGGTAAGATTGCCGCTAAGTGATTTACTGCTTCTAAGATGGATATTACCGTCTCGAAGTTTTTAGTAAGTCTTATTACAGCCGTACTCAAAATACTTCTTGTTATTAGTGTGGCAGGAATGTTCTGAGTCCAAACTACTTCATTTATCGCTATTTTATGAGCAGCATGACTAGCTATTTGAATGGCTTTGCAAGGGTCTCTTTCGAACTTCGCTGGATGAGTCTTAAACCTTATCTTTAAGCCATATGAAGTAGGAGACCTTATTGAAACTGAATGAGTCTTCTGAAAGGTAACTGATATTGAAATATTCGTGACGAAACTTCTTACTCCAGACAATAAGATTGCCATTATTCCCAATGGTCCGATTGCAAATGGAAACATCATTAATTACTCTAAACAATGAGAAATCAGAGTAGATGTAGCGGTGTGAATTGCGTATGATGAAGATATCGACAATACAAGAGCCGTATTAACAAAAGTTATAGAAGAAAATCCTTTTGTTATTAACAATCACTCCTGAAATTGAATTTTTGTAAACGAACTTGCCGATAGTAGTGTAAACCTAATTGTAAGATGATATGTTAAACCTCAAAGTTACCGAGATGCGTTCTTTACTCTTACTGAACAATCGAAGAAGGCTCTTGATAGTGCTGGTATTTCAATACCATTTCCTCATAGAGTTATTCATACGTCAACTGAAACATTGTAGAGGTTTTTATACTCACTGTTTTTTCTAGATTATAAAAAAAGATCAAGCGCTGCTTGATCTTTTTTATCGTTCATGCTTACTCCCACAATTATTCTTCTAATGCTACTCCTGCTTCTCCGTCTATGTCATCAACAACATCATCTGTTACTGCTTCTTCTGTAGCCTCTTCTACAGGTTCATCTGTTTTTCCTAGTCTCACTTCTTTGATCTTCGTTTGAATTTTCTCTTCTAGATCCGCTAAGATTTCTTCGTTTTCTAATAGGTAATTTACTAATCTATCTTTTCCTTGAAGTTTCTGATCACCGCAAGTATAGAATGCCCCTGCTCTTGTTATTAACCCAAACGCAAGTGCTGATTCTACAACATCTCCACTACGATAGAACCCTTCTGAGAATAACACAGGTATTTCTGCTTTTCTAAATGGAGGTGCTACTTTATTTTTCACTACTTTTATTCTTGTTACGAATCAGATTAGTTCTTTATCTTTTTCAATCTTATCACCCTTTCTAATCTCTAGTCTTTGTGATGCATAGAATTTCAATGCATTACCTCAGGTAGTTGTTTCAGGATTTCCGTACATTACTCAGATCTTCATACGAATCTGGTTAATGAAGATACATGTTGTTCCTGTCTTCGCAAGAATTGATGTTAGTTTTCTCAATCCTTGTGACATCATACGTGCTTGAAGTCCCATGTGACTTGCTCCCATATCTCCTTCTACTTCTGCTCTTGGTACCATAGCTGCTACAGAGTCGATTAAAATAATATTTTTTTAAAACTTAACGCTACCCAAGTATGGGTG
>JAHDCT010000003.1:26596-36285 GCA_020629735.1 bacterium
ATAATCTTTACAGCTCCTGTTTTAGCCAACTCCTCTGCAATACTTAACGCTTGCTCACCATAGTCTGGCTGAGAAAGAAGGAGATTATCTGTATCTACTCATAACTTTTTCGCATACTCTGGGTCTAAGGCATGCTCAGCGTCAATAAATGCTGCTATTTCTCCTTTCTTTTGCACCTCTGCAATAGCATGGAGGGCAATTGTTGTCTTTCATGATGACTCTGGACCGTATATTTCTACTACTCTTCCCTCTGGATACCCTCCTCATAGAACTGTATCTAACATGTACGCTCCACTGTGAAAGGTATTGAGCTGTCCAATATTTTTGTTTGATCATAATCTCATGATTGATCATTTTCAGAATTGCTTTTCAATACTTGATAATGCTTCGTTAAGCACTTTGTCTCTTGCTGTTAGTTTTGCTTTTGTCATGTAATCAAAATAATATAAATAAAGTATATTTCTTGTCGAACATTGGCACTATAATGTCCTGGATTTGAAAATCAAGAACAAATGTTCTTTTTCTTTCTTTTGGCTTCTTACCAGTCCTTCATGATATTTTCTTCTTTCATTTTGTTCCAATTTAAGATGCAATATTCCTCTGTTTCTTTCACAATTTCGAATTCTTTTCCTTTTCTCTCCAGAGCCTTCACTAATCCAGTTGGATACACTGTGTGACCTGCAGGTACATCATGTCTCAACGCTATATTTCCTGCTATGAAGACTTCATCTCCAATAGATATTGATTGATCAGATCATGGGAAAAATGAGACGTTTAATCCTACAAACACTCTTGTTCAGATATGAAGTGATCATTTTATATAAGCACCTTCCTCAGTTTTATGTCCTCATCGTACTCAGAAGACTGTCCCTGATGCAATGTTTGTATATCACTGGATATAGGTCTTTTCTAACACAATGTTTGTATGAGATGCTTGCACTCTTTCTCATAAGACACATTTTCTCAGCTCACATCCGATTTTACAACGTTCTCAGATGGTTGATGATTCAATTTTTGCAAAAGCTGTCAGCACCGTTTCTTTCCCAATTACTGAATCAGAAACTCGAACATGTGAGACCATCTGCACACCATCACCGATTATGTTTTTCCCTTGGAGAACAACATAAGGTCAAATCACCACTCACTCACCTAAAATGGTTTCTTCTGAAACAACTGCTGTTGGATGAATCATATAAGTTTTGCTAAGTAGATAGGTAAAAATCTTTCTCTCTTTTGCGACGTTGATACTCTACAGAAAAAATATTTGGAGACTAGTGGAAAACGGGAAAAATGTATGAAACTTCACTTTTGCCAGAGTACTAAGAGTGACTACCATGCTAACAAAAAAAACAGCTCATTTGCCTTCTAGAAGATCTCTATCTATAATGAGTTTGTTGGTCTTTCATTACTAAGGTACAACAAGTTCTTCTATTTTGTGCTCTTTAGGATAACGTATAAGAACTTGTTGTACCTAAAAATCTTCTTAATCTATGAAGTTAGTAACGAAAATCCTTAGACTTTGTTTCCCATTTTTCTTTCTTAAAGATGAACCATTGGTTCCAACACCAATGAACTCTAAGAAAAAGGCATCTCTCATTGTAAATGCCTTGAATTATGGAGACTAACACTATCTTTGGAATCCAACCAGTAGAGCATTCTTCTACTGCCGGGCTTGTATCTTATTCTTACAATGCCCGGACCCTTTTGCTCACGTATTTTCAATACAGATATAGAAAATTTTACAAAGATTCATCTTTTTCTTGTATCAGTGACAGCGAAAAATAATACAACGATATGTTACACATATTTGACATATTTATTTTTTTTATTATAACATATATATTCAAGATTTTTCTTACTTTGTAAACAAGGGAAAGACTTGTTTATAAGCGATGCTACCACTATATATACATACTTGCATATATCTTTTATTTATATTCCATTCGCCATGAAAGATACTACTCTAGAAAACCTCCTAGATACATACTACTCTCTTCTTATGTGAAAGAAAAGATACGATTTACGCATGAGCTATTTTACAAAAATGTACGAAGCAACTAAAGATCATAAATATTTAGACTCTATAGAAGAACTCATTACTGAATATCAAAGACAACTTTCGTAATTTTTACCTTACCTTTTTCAAATGAACTTGAATAGCTCTCATTCATCCGCTCTAGAACTTAAATTTGCTGACCTTCTAGAAGGACATCACAAAACGGATACCATTCAATTTAGAGGTGTTATTAACAATATTTTTGATCTTTTTCTCAACTGAGATATAGAAGTTGAAGAAGCTGATTTCAATTTTGCAAAGCTTCAGAAGTTGGATGCAAAGAACTCCTCTACTCTCGAACTAGGTCTTGCTACAATTAGAGCCAACATTGGAGTTATTATAGAACAACTATGAACCGTTAAAAATTTCAATGAAGTGATGAAAAAGCTTGACGCAATCATCTATAAGCAAGAACTAGAATTTGCAAAAATAGACTATGATGACCTTAATCAAGCTGCTGCAAATGATGTCCCGAAATTAGATGACACTCTTGTTCAAACTAAGGAATGAGATCTTAGTAATTACTTTACTGAAAAACTTGCTGACGAGCAAAAGATTATCACTCCTGAAATGGATAAAGAGTATATTCAAGGGCTTAAGATGTCGGAGTTCAAGATACCTTCTGATAAGGCTCCCAAACCTAAAGAGACTGTGCTTGAACTGCTTGAAAAGCAAGTGGGTCAAAAAATCGAAAATGCAACAGATATTGCTGAAAAAATTGAAGAAATTAACACATACAACATTTCGACTCCTTCATGAGAATATAATTTCTACTATCTTGAGAAAAGTGGTTACAATAATGAATACACGTTGAAAAAAGTAAGCTACAAAACGTGATCATGAATTTCATGAATACTTAAACTCCTTAAACCTGAGTGATATGAGAGAGAGAATGTTTGACTCAAAAAAATCAAGGATCAAGTTACTCTTCTTATCGCCCAGGACTGGATAGAAGAGATCGAAAATACCGACACTTGAGATATAGCATACAACGAAGTTGATGATTATTTTAACCTTCTAAAAGAACACTGCAGACTTATTCCACTCGTTATGTGAATAAAAGAAAACTACCCGTGATTTAATCAAGATTTGTTCGTTACTAATACGATATCAGCGATCCAAACTCATATAAACAGACTCAATCTTAGACAAGGGACGTATGTTTTTTATTTAACAGAGAAGTGAGAAGCAAAAAAAGCAAAGCGTTACAATCAACCAAGGCCACTTGCCGCTGAAAATCTTCAAAATTTCAGCTATGGTGAAGTGAGTAGAATTCCTAATGAAAACGCATCAATAGTTTTTCTTAAAAAACATTATGAAGCGACACTCATTTCTCAAACGAAAAACTCAATTGAAAATCTTGAAAAGATAGCGGTTTGATTTACTCAAGAGACAGCCAAAAGGAGCCAAGGTGACGTGCTAAAAGAACTTAATCAATTCATTACACTTTGAGCAAATCTTGCCGGACATCTTCGTCAACTCTCTCTTACTGGTTGATATGAGCATACAAACACACTCATGTGACAGCTTAGATGAGAAGCATGAATCAAATCATTCTTGATTACAACTATTCAACAAGTTAATCAACATCGTACAGACTGATGGTTTAAGATTACGAATAGGGATAAAAATGACTTCCCTAAGCTTGAATTCAAGAAAATTGAAGTAAGACCATACACGAATTCTCCTAGTACTCTTGACCTTGTAAATTGACTAAGAAATCAATATTGAGCTGAGCCTGACAAGGAATGAAGAGACTATCTCTTGAAGGTACTTTGCGTTAAATCACATGCCCACTTATGAGAGCTGATTTGATCAGTAAACAAGCAACTTACTGGACTACAAAATGAAAAAGATAAAGACAAAAGGAAGAAGAAAGCTACAACTCTAGCAGAATATATTATAAAAAAAGAGAGCGCACTTTCATGATTGAGAATTGCTGCTAACTCTGTATGAGTAACCTCAATTTCTGTTCTTGCTGATACGTTAGAAGAAGCGTTGAAATTCACTCAACAACTTCTTTTTGACGCATACGCTAAAAAGGGTATCTCATGAACGAACCCTTTTTCAAATGGATATTGAGAAAGTTTCCCTTACTTGTTTATCAATTCATCAGGAAACCTTGTAGCTGAAAACAAGAGAATCAACTCTAGTGACTCTTCTACGAGTATCCAAAAAGAAGTCAGTAATAATAGTGGGAGAGAAAATAAGCTTTCTCCTAGGGTACAACTCTTCCTCCTTGGTCACAAATATAAGTTCTTAGCAGGAAAGGTTTGACATCTCCAACTGAAGGCAGGTGAAATAAATGCTAAGACGTTTGAAGGACAATCCGACGCTCTTGAAGGGCTTCTTGAGGAGGTTGATAGTATCGCAACTCTTATGAGGTCATTTAGAGAAAGCAATGAAGGGCTAGATCTTTTTGCGGTAGATATGCATACGTACCTTGAAGAAAATCTTACTACTATTAAGTTAGCTGTTGCTGATTGACTCAGCACCATTGAAAGAGAGCATGAACTTACGGTGAGCCAGTTACAGTTTGCTACTAAGGACAATGTTCCTACGGTTAACTCAGACGTTCTAGAAAGATCAAAGACACTTGTGAAGGCAGAAAGTACTGCGAATAAACACTTAAAAATATTTTGGGAAAGGAAATACTATAAAACTGATATCACTGAAGAAGCACCACTCCTTACGGGAGCTGAATCACTCAAAAATGGTGTTGAAAAAAACTATAATCAACTGAAAAAAATAAAACAACTAGAACAAGGTATTCCACAACTTGCAGATACCCCGACAACGAAACAGAAAAAAGTGTATTTTGCTAAGCTTAACGAAGCTCTTAAGAAAGTTGATCAAGCCGACTTTACGAATACACACTGCCAATCAGAAAAGACTAGGCTTAACGGAGATATAACTTGAGCGATAGAAACTACTAAGGCTGATATTGAGCAGGAAAATCTTGAAATTGTGACATGATTAAAAGACAATGATCTTTTTAATGAAGTAGACTTAAGCGATAGTGACACCTACTGACCAAATACGTATTATCTAGAATATACCGTTCTTCCACTGTATGTAAAAAATAAGGATACTCTAATTAAGGCTTCTCACTGAGAGACAAAGCAAGGTATTATTGATGAGGTACCGAAAACACCTGAGATAGGACTTGCTCTTGGAAAACTTAATAAACGATTAGATACCGAAACGACACTTGATGCTATTAGGGACATGTGACTTGAATGAGATAGCTGATTTAACAAGCTTGTTGAAAAGGTTATTAGTGAGAAAAGCTGACATATTCCGACGAATTTTTCAGACCAAATGATACCTATTAGGGACCATCTGTGAGAAATAGCTGAAGTTGAGGCGACATTTATTCCTGAGAAAGACCTTCTTGTACGCTTTGTTGAAACGTACGATGCAGATCCGAATCCATTGCAAAACACCTTAATTACTTCACTTCCTCAAGATACCATAATTACATATCTTGCTGACAAACAAAGAGAGAAAGAATACAAAGAAGGAACTTCTCTTACGCTCTGAACGTTTCTTGGTTGAGAATTAACAACATACACTTCTACTATTACGAGTCGTTTTGCAGATTTCACCGATCATCACTCACATGCAGATAGAGATGTAGAAGACAGAAAAACGCTCATTTCCAATACTCAGAAAAAACTTAAGGAAATGACAGCTCGTAATAAGAAAATCACCTATCCTGAAATCGATGAACTTTGGACTCTAACTATTTCTTATATTTGAGCGCATAGTCTGCTTGATTACTCTGATTTTGAAACACATGATTTTCAGGATATTCCTTTTGATGACCTAAAATCGTACTTAGAGCACGATGAACATATTGCTGAGAAAGCAGAGTTCGAAGAACTTCTCGGTGTTGTAGAAGGGAAAATTACGACCTTACTTGATCGCACCCACTTTGAGATTGCAAAAGAAGACTTCTATCCTTCACTTGAAGATTTCTTGATTGAGTTTAAGGATACCGTTGACCCGACTACATTAAACACACTTAATGAAAGAGCAAAATTCCTCGACACCTACAAACCACTTTGTCTTAAAGCCTTATGAGGAAGGCATCTTACTATTAATGACTTTATTGCCAACTTTGTCGAATTAAAATGAGTCCGTGAAGCACTTGGTGATGAAGTTCTTTGACCACAACTCAAGGAACTGATTCAAATCATCATGATTGAGTACTACAGGCTCGCAAAAGGAAATGAAGTGTGATATAACACGAAACATGATGCAGTTCGTACCTGAGTGGATAAAGTTCTTGAAACTACCTATACGCTCATCGAATCAATGTGACAAAACACAACTAATCCTTCAACATACCTCTCTGGGCAACTCAACAAAAACGTTCACCGGAAAACAATTAGTATGGTGAATGATGAGTACAAACCTGCAGCAACCTTCTTTAGCACAGCAACTGGAGCATTGGATAACGCTCATCAGATATTCACTACTTCTATAGAATGAGCTTTTACAGAGCTTGAGAAAGCTGAGAAAGAACTTACTCACATTCAGACTGTTTCTGATAGCTTTGATGAACTGATACAATGATGAAGAAGCGCTATGAAGTCAATATATGATTTAGCTAAAGCCAATAACCTTACTACCTCAGAGCTTGATAAGCATTTTAGCTGAACTATCTTTTCTGCATGAAATGCTAGAAAGGCTATCAACAATGCAAGGGTATGACAAAAAATCATGGAAGAGCTTAGACTTAAAAAACAAGCTGTACAAAACAAAGCAAACGCGATAAGTAAACTCATAACGAACTATGATCAATGTCTTAATGCGTATACGTCAGAAATTACAGCAATAACTCGCGCCACTACGGAAGTTTGAATTAACGCTAAACTTCCTACCTTCAAGAACTTACCAACGTATGGTACAGAAACGATTAGGCAGCTTAAAGTTGATGAGCTCAAGAATAAGCTTAGCGATGTTCACTCAGCAAGAGCAAACGTTCTCACCTCACTCAACGCTTCTTATACTGAGTGTCTCGGCTTACAATGAATGAAAACGTATACAACTCTCAAAGAACAAGAAACACTTATTGGGAAGTGACTTGAAAAAGTTCTAGATGATTTAGTTCCAAAAAACACATAAACAATATTTATTTAGCTCATCAAAAAAACTCTCTCAGGAGAGTTTTTTTCTTTCTTTTTATCTAGAGTCTAATTACTCATTGTTGCCTGATCCTTATGAGAATCTGGGTTATACTCATTAAACATCAAGGAAATTAAATCAGCTACTCATAATCTTTCTGCGAACATCCCTACTCATCTTAACCCTTCAATTACTACTGACGATCTCGTGTCGAGGAATTTTTCATACTTTACAAATGATCTATATCTTTCAATAATCTTCTCAGGAGTTTCTTGACGGCTCAGCGCATCAGCAAATTTTCTCCATCGTGATTTACGGACATTTTCTGTATCCGCTTCTAATGAGTAGTATGGGATAATAATATAGAACTCTTTTACGAATATAAGCCCCTGTTGAGAGTTAATGTTTATTAGAAAATCTATGTATCACTCTCCCTGCCTCTTCAATGCATCATTCCCAATCACTTTTACGTGATCCTTCATGTATCAAATATAATCGGATAGCTCAAGATAGTTATTACGCACAAGAATCTGGATTGGAAAATCTAACCCGTTCAAGAATCTTTTGTATTGCTCTACCGTTGCTTGTTGTTCATCATAGTTTTTGAGGTCGATATTAAGACCAGTAACTTTAATTACTGCTCTAAGTCACTTATCTTTAAGAACCAGAGTATTCCCTCTAATCTCAGAAATAGGTAGCATTGTCTCTGTGTTATAGACATTGTTTTTCTTTCCTTTCTGGATTTTTCTTTTTTCATCTGATCACACAAGCGCCATTTTTTAACTAATGAGTAAAATTTATAACTGCCCTGCTGCAGCAAAGAAGAGGTTAAATGCCCAAGATACAAGGAACCAAGCAAGTCAAATTACTACGAGAGCGATTGTAGCATTGAGTACGATTTTCTTTGCTTCTTCATATGCTTCCTCAGCTTTTCCAAAAAACATAGAATAAAATCCATACAACAGTGCCACCATTGCTATCAATCCTACTACTACTAGGGCAAAATTTATCAAATTATTTACGAACAACAGTACCGGATTTTCATTTCAAAATTGAAATCACAGGGATTCCATGATGCTTTGCACTAAGTTCTCTTCTGGATCATCATTCGTCGTTATATCTGCGAGAATTTTTCAAATATCTGAATTCTCTTCTGCACTTGAACTTCCTACATCGTCAAAGACATCTTCGTATGGTTCTGATGCAAGATATTCATCAACATCAAATCAAAACGTCTGTGCTGAAAATCCTATAAGTGCGAGAAAAAACATTAGTGTATGAACACTACCCCATAAGAGTTCTTTTCTTTCTTCCCATATCCTTCTAAAGAGCATCAGTAACTGTTGAGAGAATAAAGAAGATAGCACTTACAAAGAACCATGACAATCAAATTCCAATTATCGCAATAAATGCGTATTTCATCCCTTTAAATCACTCACTTGCTCTTTCTTCATCATCTCCTGCAGTAAGGGTTAAGAATGCATGATATAAGAGATATACCATTGCTACTAGACCGATAATTCACAAGAAATAATTAAGTACTGCTTTTATAAGATCAGTTAATCTCTCCCATGCTGTCGCATTGTCTTCAATTGGTTCACAATAAATACCTTGTAGTCCTTCACCAGCTGCACAATCTCCAACAATGGTATCAATACCCGTATTAAATCAATCTCCCTGACCAACCTCTGGCTCAATAACATCTTCTACGTCATTCGTCAGAATTGTATCGTTATTTGGGAAAAATCAGGTATCCGGATCGAAACCTGTTGCTTGAGCAAGTCATATGACATTCATCATAAGACCTATGCTAATAAGTACCTTTATCCATACGTTTTTCATCGCCTCTTATCATATGAAGTTTCACGTGATTGATAGTGTTTATATAGCTCTATCCATCATAGCTCTATTATAGATACGATACTGAGTAAATGCAAAAAAGAGCCTCGAGCTTATCGCTCTTAAAGGCCCTTTTTATCATGTTTATTGTCTGGCAAGATAATGAACGATTTAATAACTCTTTAACCTCATCAGACTTTCTTCTTTCCCTAAGACATCTAACATTTCAAATGCTCCTGGAGATGCTTGCACTCATGTCAACATACATCTCAGTGGCCACAATACTTGCCCGTTTTTGAGTTCTTTTGCTTTTATGAAACTAATCAATTCTTCCTTTAGATATTCTTCGTTCCATTGAGCTTCGCCTATCTTTTCAAGAAGAGAAAGAACATCAGGAAGAAATCAAGCAACTAGTTCGTCTGTTACTTTCATTTTTTCTTTATTAACCATCTCACGATCAATGGTTGTTGGACGTACGAAAAAGTACTTACAATGATCTTTAAATTGCTCAAGCGTCTGGATTCTCACTTTGATATGTTTTGCAAATGACTGCCAGTAATCTTGATCTGTATGTTCACAAATTTCTTTCCATTCTTCGTCTCCATATAGGTAGAGGTAGTCTTTTACTTTCTGCACAAAATCAGCGTCGTCTAAATTCTTG
>JAHDCT010000063.1:0-5708 GCA_020629735.1 bacterium
ATGATGACAACGATGGAACACCAGATGATGAGGAAGGAGATCAAGATGGAGATGGATTACCAGATCATGAAGATGAGGATGATGATGGAGATGGAATGCCTGATCAAGAAGACGCAGATCCAAATGATGCAGACGTAGGAGGAGACTCTGACGGTGATGGAGTAAGTGACGAAGATGAAGTTGAAAATTGAACAGATCCGGACAACCCTGACAGTGATGGGGATGGAGTAAATGATGGTGATGAAATAGATAATGGGACCGATCCTAACAACGATGATTCTGATGGTGATGGTATTTCTGATGGTGATGAAATAGACAATGGAACCGATCCTAACAACAATGATTCTGATGGTGATGGTATTTCTGATGGTGATGAAATAGACAATGGAACCGATCCTAACAACAATGATTCTGATGGTGATGGTATTTCTGACGGTGATGAAATAAACAATGGAACTGATCCAAATGACGAGGATAGCGATGGAGACGGTGTTCCAGACGGTGAAGATGATGAACCAAATAACCCATGTAACAACCACAGTTGTGATTACTGTGAACACGGATGAGTCTGCGTCGTAAGTACATGATGAAACGCTCAATGTAACTGTAATCCATATCCAGATTTTAATGGTAACGACTCATGAGATAGTAATTCATGAGATAATACAGAAGGTGATGGAGATAATTGAGGAAGCAGCTGATCATGATGAAGAGATCTTAGAGTTGATATTCCTTACAATCCATGATTTGATGATGTTGTAACCGATACAGACGTAATTAGACCAGCTGCAGCTAATCAAAGCTTTACTAAGTTCGTAACATTGCTTAATACATATCTACGAATTGGTGTAGTTATTTTCTTACTTATAACACTAATTTATGCATGATATTTGCTCATTACATCTCGTTGAAGCTCAGATGCATTAGGGAAAGTAAAAAATGTACTGCTTTTTGGATGAGCTGCTCTTGTAGTAGCATTACTTTCATATGTAATTATTAGAATTGTTATTAATCTCTTCTAAAAATAATTTCATATAAATTTCTTTGAAGAAAAAAGCTCCTTCACTATGAAAGAGTTTTTTTACGCATCAATGACATACAATATTAATACTTTCACTCATATTTGACTCGAAACACATCACATTATAGTCGAAGCTGATAGTAATAAATCGTTACCAACCATAGAAATAATAGGACTACCTGACGCTTCAATTAAGGAATCAAAAGAAAGAATAAGAGCAGCATTAAGGAATGTAGGGATTCAATTACCACCACGCAAAATCATTCTTAACCTCGCGCCATCTCATATAAAAAAGGTATGAACAAGGTTCGATGTAGCACTTGCAGTAGCTGTACTCTGTCTTATTTATGAGCCAAATCAAAATGAGTACATTAAAAATTCACTATTCTTTTGAGAATTATGATTATCTTGAAACATAAAACCGATTAAAGGAACCATAACATCACTTATATGAGGCATGAAAAACTGACGGAAAAAGTACTTTATACCAATTGATAATATCAAAGAAGTCTCTCACATACCTGAAGTAGAAATATACTGAATATCACATATTAACGACATAATCAATATATTTCAGAATTCTCAAAAAATACTTGATCTAAAAGTAGATACAACCTCGTATATACATAAAATCATTCAAAAAGAAGATAAAATAGATGAAATTAAATGACATAGTTTCGCTAAAAATGCACTCGCAATAGCAGCAGCGTGAATGCACAACATACTTATGAATGGCCCACCTTGAAGTGGGAAGTCAATGCTTGCAAAAGCAACTCAAGAACTTTTGCCTCCTTTAACAAGAAAACAAATACTTGAAGTAAGTAGTATATATTCTGTTATTTGAAGACTCAGCAGGGAACAACCTCTTATAACCGAAAGACCGTTTAGAACAGTCCATCACACAACAACCAAAGTAGCTCTCGTATGATGAGGAAGACAACTAAACCCATGAGAAATTAGCTTAGCTCATCATGGCATACTTTTCTTAGACGAACTCCCTGAATTTAAAAGAGAAAACTTAGAAGTGTTAAGGCAGCCAATTGAAGAAAAAAAAGTATATATATCTCGTGCAACTTGAACTGTATGTTACCCGGCATCATGCATGATCATTGCAGCTATGAATCCATGCAAATGCTGATTTTTTACCGACAAAGAAAAACAATGCACATGCAGTGTAAATGCAGTAGTAAGATACCAGTCAAAAATTTCTTGACCATTAATTGATAGATTTGATATGATCCTGGAAATTCAAAAAGAAAATGCAGAAACTCTCCTCTCAAAATCAGATATATGACCAACATACCATAAGCTAAAAGAAAAGATCGATAAAGCTCGAAAAATTCAAAAAAAAAGATACAAAGATACTAACATATCTAGTAATAGTGAACTATTCGGAAAAGAAATACATCATTATATTCATCTTCAAAATGAAGCAGAAATAATACTCAAAAAAGTAGTTAAGCAACTACACCTCTCACCAAGAGTAATTATGAAAACACTTAAGCTCTCAAGAACAATCGCCGACACAAAAGAACACAAAAAAGTATCAAAAGGTGACATTATACAAGCACTTCAATATAGAAAAAGCGCGTTAGTAAAGTAAATCTACAAAGCACTTTGTTCTCTCCATAAAGCATAATATAGTCACTTCTGTTCAACAAGTTCTTGATGTTTACCGGTTTCAATTATATTTCAACGTTCAAGAACAAAAAGCGCATCAGCATACATAACAGTACTCAATCTATGAGCAATAAGTATAACAATCATGTTTTCTTGAGATTCAGAAATTGACTTAATCGTTTTGGTAATTTCTGATTCAACGAGAGTATCTAAACTCGAAGTTGCTTCATCAAAAATCAAAAGAGAAGGCTTACGTAGCAACGCTCTAGCTATTGCTAACCTTTGTCTTTGTCATCAACTTAGTTTTAATCATCATTCTCATATCTTAGTCTCCAATCCATCAGAAGATCAAGTAACTAAATCTAAAATTTGAGCTGACTCTAAAACACTATGCATATCATCATCCGTTGCGTCAGGTTTCACAAAAAGCAAATTATCTCTTATAGTCCCAGCAAATAGTTGAGATTCTTGAGCAACATACCCAATATGAGATTTCAAATTTTCGGGGTCAAATTCTGTCAACTTTTTTCAATTTATGAGAACTTTTCAATCATTTGGCTGGTAGAGACCAAGCAGTAATTTCACTAATGTTGATTTTCAAGATCATGATGGTCCAACGAAAGCAATCGTTTCTCAAGAGCGAGCATCAAGAGAGATATTTTTTAAAAGAGACTCCTGTCATGATGCATAAGAAAAATTAACTCAAGAAAATGCAACTGATTCAATCGACTCAACAGTATCTACTCACCAATCAACTTTATCATCCGATCCCAAAGCAGAAAGCTCCCTTACAACTTGATCAGATGCTTTAGCCTCTTGATAATTTTGCATAACTACTCCAAATTGGTAGAGCGGAGAAAAAATAAAGAAACTATAAAAATATAAAGTCATAAATTCTCATAAACTTATACTTTCTTTAAACACCAACCAAAACAATGTCGCCATCAATCAAACACGAACAAAGTTAATAAGTGTTCCTTGCAAAAATTCCACAATTCTAATTAATTTTATCTTTTTAATTTCCAATCAAAGCAACTGTAAGTTAGTTTTTTCTAATCTTTTTAACTCTTGTTGTTCAAGTCACAAAGACTTAACTAAAGCAATATTACGCAATGTCTCAGTAGTAGCTCAGCTCAATTGAGCACTCTCTCAAACAATTTCTTTTTGAGCGTTTTTAATCTGTCTAGACAACAAAAGCATTACCGATCCCATAATAGGAAGCAAAGATGCATAAAATAAAGCAGGAATCCAATGAACAGTTGAAGCGTATATAATTACAAAAAGAAGCCCTACCACACTCGTAAAGAACGTGTTAATAAGATTCATAATAAAGGTCTGTATATTTTGACGAGCCTTCAATAACTTTTCCAAAATTTGTCATGACTGCTGATCTTCAAATATTCAATAAGGAAGCGTAAAAAGATGAGAAAGTGTATCTTGAAAAAGGTTCATTCAAATCTTTTGTGTAAGCATATTTACAAGGTAATCTTGAATATTTTTTGCGATTCTACTGACAAGTGCGAGTAAAATAGACAACCCTAAAAGCATCCCTACTCACCTTACAAACTCAGGAAAAATGAAATCTTTATAATTAACTATCCAGTTATCAATAATTAATCTGAAAATCTGAGGATCCATCAAAGAAAAAAGCTGGTTAATTGTCGCGCACAATAATGCAACAAAAAGAAGTTTCTTAAATGGTTTAAGATAAGGGAAAAGAAAATTCATCTATAGCATGAAAATAAATGAAATGGTAATACTGATACAAAAGAAGATTGCCACCAACAATAAAAGGCGTGATTTGACAACACTTGAAAATTAATTTATAATAATTTATCTAATCTTTTTATTCCTTCCATCAACATGGAACAACAAAAACAAAAACAACGCAAATGGTATCAACATAAAGCATGGGGAATAGCAAGCGTGATTTTATGAGTACTTATTCTGTGAGTTGGACTATTTTGAGATCAATTCGACTTATGACATGATCATAGTCATCAATACCCAGGTACGTTTGATGATAGTGAATATGAAAAAGCACCTTTTCGTACACAATCTGATAGTAATACGACCGAAATAGATAAAAAACTAAGAATTCGAGTAGAAGAGCTTATGAAAGAAGAAAAAACAAGTACAAAAATAAATTACCAATCACGTATAGCTGAAATATGTACAGATTATTATGCTGACATTTGTTCTATGATTGAATACAAAAAAGATTTCTCAGCACAACAAAAATATATGTACACCACTTTCCTTGTCTATATATTTTCTCAAATTGATGACAACGTACTGATCAGTAACTACATTCCACTTCGTACACATGTAGGAAAGGTATACTTCGATCTAAATAATGAAGATCCTAGATGACTAGCAGGACATCATAACATGAAAATCAATGTAAGGCAAATGAGAACAGCAAAAGAACTTTTCGAAGTATTAATACATGAAACAGGACACCTTTTCGATCTTGGATCACTAGTTGACACAAGTTGAAAAAAATCTAGTAAATTTCTAGAATTCTGAAGAAAAAGTTTCTGAGAAAACGATCATTCTATAAAACTTTATCAGCTAAGTCGAGATTCATCAACCAAAGCAAAAAATAGCGCACATTATACCGAATTCCCTACTTCGTATGGAACCACGAATGTAAATGAAGAATTCGCAGAATTCTTCAACACATTCCTTACTCATCAAGCCTTAGCAATAAAAATTGCAAAATCAAATCCTGTAGCAATGCAAAAGTATCAATTTTTTAGAGAGATATTTGGAAAGTTCTATATGTTCGCAGACATAGAAACATACAAAACATTTGATGAAAAAATCAGAGTATACGACAGCACTGCTCCACGAGTTTGGTCTAGCAATATCAAAGCAGGTTTACCAAAAAAACAGTAATATCACTTGAATTAAAGCACCAAAGAAGTAGCAAGAGTGCATGATAAAAACAAACGCAACACTAGCAAAAAAAATAAGTTCTCCATCAGGAGACGTAGTCTACTTGGAATATATAGTTGAAAAAAACTTCAGTTTTCTAGAAGGTCAATTTGTTATGATCGAAACG
>JAHDCT010000063.1:5718-6492 GCA_020629735.1 bacterium
ACATAATGACAAAAAATTAAAAAAACCATACAGCATTGCTAGCACAAATAAATACCTTCAACATGAAAAAAAAATAGGATTCGTCGTCAAAAAAGCATCAGAAGAATGAATGTCACATTACTTAACTCAAGTAACTCAAATATGAGATACACTTCAGTTAACCTGAGCGTTAGGACATTATACTGATTCTTGAAGTCATAATACCTACTTGCTGATATCTGTATGAAGTTGATTATCTCCAAACCTAAGCCTATTTAGACACTTATCTACTTCTTCAAACAACACAATACACCTCATTCATGGTGAAAGAAATTTTCAAGAAACAATTCCAGAAATACACGAGTATTTTCAAAGCAAAAGCCAATCACCTCAAATAAGTTATTACATAACGCTATCAAGAGAGAATCATCCAGAAGCAAAAACATGATACGTACAAGAACATATCCCAGAAATACTTCAAAAAACATGAACAGATGTTTCCTGTTTCATATGTGGATTACCTAAAATGGTAGACGAAGTAAGGCCTTTACTAGAATCTCTCTGAGTAGTCAAAGAAAATATAAATTTCGAAAAATACTAAAGAAGTCTATCATACATACCTCCAAACACCTCAACCCGTTTTCTGAACAACTCACAACAATTCCAGCTCAAGTATTTTTTCATAAATTTCTTCATCTGAACAACCAAATAATCTTTTCAAAAAAACTACATTTAATTCTTGGCCATAAGAAACATTCTTAAATGCCGAAGGAATTCATTGAGAAGAAACAGAAA
>JAHDCT010000064.1:0-5682 GCA_020629735.1 bacterium
AAAAATCCAAAACCATTGTTTATGTGGCTATTGGTAAGTATGGTAGTAATGTTCTGATTGTTCATAAAGGAAAAGTACTCTTGGTGTTTTGCCCATGATTTAAAACTTGGAGAGTACCCGGTTGAAGGGCTGAATATGGTGAGGCACCTGAGGTAACTCTTCTCAGAGAAATGGAAGAAGAGACCTGAGTAAAATACAGTAATCCTGAATTTTTAGGGATTGGGTATGATACCATCTATCATCATAAGGGGGATTTTACGGCATCAAGATTACTTTTGTTTTATAAATTGCACCTACAAGATATATCTGAGCTGAAGTTTGATGAGGAAGAAGTAGAAAAATATAAGCGGGTAACTATCGAGGAGCTTAGATTTGAGAAAGATGTAGAAGGCGCATTAAAATACTTTCTAGAAAGGAATCAGGGTATAAATTTTGAAAAATAACTATGGTGAAAAATTATAAACTCACAACTTTTTTCTCAGTCGACCTCTTGTAAGAAGAAAAATCATGATTACAATTAAGTTTTTAATTCCTCTTTTCAAGAACATGGAAAATAATGTTGTAGGGTGGTTTGAAGTGTACGTTGCTGATATGCCAAGAGCGAAGAAGTTTTATGAGGCAGTGTTTCAAAAAGGAGAATGGATGGATCTCTCAGATGATAACGTGGAAATGTTTGCTTTTCCATGGACAGATGATGGAGTATGAGCAGCAGGAGCGCTAGTGAAAATGGCAGATCGTGAACCTTCTGCTCAAGGATCTCTCGTGTATTTCTCATGTGAAGATTGCTCAGTAGAGGAAGCAAGAGTTGAAGAAGCAGGGGGAAAAGTTCTCCAAGGAAAGATGAGTATAGGACAATTTGGATTTATAGCGATGGTCATGGATACCGAAGGAAACATGATATGATTGCATTCAAATAAATAAAGAAAATCAGGGATAGTCCCTGATTTTTTTTATTCGTTTTTTATATGACATTTTTTTGTTGATATAAACCTAAATGGTACAATTATAACATTAAACATTTGGGTTGACATTTGTGTTTTTTCATTTAATTTGTGTTTTTTTAGTGCCACCTACATATGTATGAAAAAATGATTTTCCCTTATGCAGAGTGTTATCCCGGTGTTAGCTATTGCGTGTAGTATAGCTTTCCCTTCTTGTAAGAAAGATATGTCCTCTGCAAAGAAGGCAAAAATGCTAAAAGAAGTTTTGAATACTAGATACTATGCATTTTGAAACATAAAATTCGACGCGGCTACTAGAGAGTGAATTACTTATTGCATGAATCAAAAGTGGGGAGCTTGAGAAGAATGTTTCATATGACTTTCCGTTGCTTGAAGAGATATAGATGTAATATTTAACGATGATCCTACATCTCCAACAGTTTGAGTTGCTGATCCTAATTGAGGTTCTATCACTATTAATAAAGCAAGTTATTCTTCTCCTGAAGCGTCTTTTTTAATAAAAAATGGTTTTGTTTCTGAGAACAGGGATGATAGAGTAAGTAATACAATTAAACAAGAACTCTATCATATTATAATTGATAATGATGGATCTGAATTTGAATCTGAGTTAGTATCTTTGTCAGATACTATATGATGGAAAGACTATTTGTCAGAGAGACTCTACAATCTTATGCCGGTAATTGCTGATAAGGGTTCTCGAGATGCATTTGATGAATATAATGTTCCCTGAAGAAGACATGATCAAAGTTATAAGTTTCTTCTAGAGCAATATAATTTTGCAATTAATGTTGTTAGGCCAGATCTTATAAAGAGTTTAAAAGTATGAGATCAATTAAATTGAGATAAGTATTTTGAGTTTTTGAAGGAAGACAAAAATTTTTTAGGAGACCTAAGAGATCAGTTGCTCATCATGTGATTAAAGTAGGCTATTTTCCGATTTTGCTATTAAGAACATATTTATTTGCCAATGTAAACAATTTTTATGAGTTATGGTTAAATTTTATGCTTTAGATTCTGCTCTAAAGTCATAGACATAAAGTGTTTATCAATAACTTTCACGCTGATGAAAACAATGACCTGTAAACAGCTCTGATGAGCATGTGATCTAGAATTTCATGCAGAGACCTTTGAAGACATGGCAAGCCAAAGTAAGGCACATGGTATGGAGATGATGCAGCAAAATGATCCTGACCACCTCGATGCAATGAAAGCTATGATGGAGAAAATGCAAAACCCAGGTGAAATGGAAGCTTGGTACAACGGAAAGAAATCTGAGTTTGAGGCTCTTCCGCACTCATAAAAGAAAAAAGCTCTAAAGTGATAGAGCTTTTTTTATATCTGAAGAGATGTTTATAATAAGTTATCACTGAATTCTATAACCTGAAGTGTACCCTAGTTTTTATTCTATGCGCTTATTAGTATAATAAGGTAAGTCATTTTACTCACTCAAAAGAACTATGGAACTCGCGTATCTAGCTTGATGAATTATTTTGCTCATTATTGTGTTTAGTCGAAAAACAAGATTAGATGAGAGAATGAGAAGAATAGAAGAAAAAGTTGAAGAACAAAGAAAGCTAATGTTAAGGCGAGCAGGAAAATCAGAATGACAGGTTCATGCGGAAAGTATTCAAATACCTGTATTTTCAGAGGCACAGCAAGAAAGTATAGCTACACCCGAAAATGTTGATAGACCACTTGATAGGAAGAAAGAGGTAGAACGCAAGACCTCTCGATTCTTAGAAAATCGACCTATGAAGCTGTGATGATTAATTTTCTTTTTGTGAATAGTTCGATGAGTGACATATGCCTTTATGAACAATTGGATACCACCTCGAGCAAGAATTTGAAGTGGGATCTGACTGTGATGAATATTAATGCTTTTGTGATATATCAGATTACCGAAAAACAAGGATCAGTGATCAGTTCTACTATGACTTGGTTCAGCAGTAATTTTAGTTGTCTTATATCTTTGAAGACTCTATTATAATTTCTTTAGTCCATCTGGAGTTTTACTTGCATCTTTGGCTCTTGTAATCATACAAGGTTTTATCGCAGTAAAAAAAGATCTCCCAATGTACGCAAGATACTCACTTCTTTTGAGTCTCTTAGCTCCACTTATTACACATAGTTCTACTACCTCATTTGCAGGACTATTTGGATACCTTGCTATTATTTATGTATGAACCTTAGGTGTTGTAACAAAGAAATGATGGTCATCACTTGCGGGAATTTGATTGGCTTCGTACATCATTTATTCATTTCCATTTCTAGCTGGCATAGAAAAGGCAGTAGACCCTTCCGTAGCACTTATGATAGTAAGTGGAATTTTTCTTATCTTTATGGGGACCAGCTTGTGAGATATACAGCAGCAAAAAGAAAGAATATCACCGGTGAGTTTGTGAGTAGTCACAATAGCTGCTGTATTTCACCTCTTCTGGATAGATAAGATAGTACCTGAAGAGTATCTCCTTTTTTATCTCCTTGTGATTGCAGCAGGTTTTGCGTACCTAGCATGGTATTTCTTAACACAAAGAGAACCCTCTCAGCAATGAGCATTTATTACCTATAGTGCTTTAGCCATACTCTATCTTTTTATGGCAACTTACTATGAGCTTTCTGGAGTGAATTTAGCTATTGCATATATTTTAGAGATAGTACTGTTTGCTGTCTTGCTATTATACTGAGCAAAAAAACCAAAATGGAGTATGAGGGTGTCATCGCTCTTGCTGATGCCCACATTGATGTATTTTGCACAAGGCATGATAGATACCTTATTCCTTTCTACATCATGGAGTAAAGAACATTTAACTTTATTATTACTAACCGTATCAGCTTTATGATTAGCATATTTGTATCAACGTTATGCAACTGATAAAGAGGAATGATCAGAAAGCATTTCTTCTGGATATATCACTACCTGACTCGTCTTTGGGTGAGTAGCAGGACTTTGACTGATCTGAATGCTTTTCCAAAATAATGCGTCTAATGGTCTATTTATACGTGGATTTGTAACCGCTATTTTCTTAGCAGGGTTGATTCGGTGAGTTGAAGAACTCTTTGAGAAGAGGTTTAGTAGAGAAAAGGCTATGCTGTGAGTTACAATTATGCCTATGATATTTTACTATCTCCCCGCGATTATTTCTTGAATGACGATAACAAACCTTTGAATGTCTATAGCAGTTCTTTTTGTGTTCGTAGTTCTGTTTGGAGCGACATGAGCAATTAAATATGCAAAATGAAAAAAAGAAATCGCAAGAGGATGGTATATAGTAGCTGTACTCATCTTCCTCTGACTCGTACGGTTTGGAGCAGAGGCTTACCGAGAAAACAAGAATACAGCTCACATGTTCTCACTTGTAGTTTTCACCTTATTGTGAATAGTGGGGTACATCTGGGGAGCGAATTCCAAGCTTAAGTATCTGAAGCGATGATCATGAATAGTGATTCTTTGAGTAATTCTTAGGTTGCTTATCATAGATGTACGGATGATGTGAATGTGACGAAGAATAATAACCTTCCTAGTTATTTGATGTCTCCTTCTTGGATCTGCGTACTTTTTGAAAAGTGGTCGTGAAGAAAAGGATCTCTAAACCTTAGGGATATCTCATCATGAAGTAATTCATTGAAATTTTTCAGCTGAAGCAGCATAAGCTGTTTTGGCTTTTTTACTTCGTACGTAGTGATCAACAATCGGAGGAATATAGTCTAAGTCAAAACTGATGGGATCATGAATAGCTTTAACTTCCTGTCAGGCAACTTCTGGAACTCGTTTTTTAATATACTCAGCTTGAGGATCAAAGCGTTTGGATTGTAAAATTGGGTTGAAAATTCTAAGTGGCTTTGGATCCGCTCCTACTGATGCTGATCGTTGTCGGTTTCAGATATTCACATTCATATCATAGTCCAAAAGGTGATCTTTGAAATGTTCTTCACCATATCTCCAGTCAATAAGGAGGTCTTTTGTTAGAAAAGAAGCAACAACCATTCTCACACGCCCATGCATCCGTTTCTCTTCTTTAAGTTGTCTCATTCAAGCATCTACGAGCGGATATCATGTTTTTCAGTTTTTCCATGCTTCCAAGTGTTCCGGATTGTTCTCCCATTCTATAAATGATCTTTTTTGTTGAAATGACATGACTCTTGTATCCGGAAAGTAATGATGAATATGTTGCCAAAACTCACGCCAAGCCAATTCAGAGACGTAGCTATCTTTAAAAACTTTACGGTCCATGGTAACTAGATGTGTTTCTGAGTCATAATGGATCCCTGAGGCTCAGTTAAGCTGAGCCTGTTTGAGAGCTTTTCTAAAAAGCTGTCTAATAGAAATAAGTCAAAATCTTACATAGGGAGACACTTTAGAAGTTCAGTTTTGTGCGGGAAAATTCCTCATATCGTCATAGGTAGAGGTAGCCAGTCATGTAACTATTTGCTGTCCCAACTCAATAGGCCAGTACAGGTTCTTGGTAGCATGTTTTTGTAGTTCAATATATGCTTTTGACGACTGTCATTTTTCTAGAGAAGGAAAAATTTGCTCATCAAGAATTTGCTGAGTAAATTCTTTTCCAGGAATCTGATCTGGAGTGAGGAGTCCACAAAATTTTGGAACTTCCATCCAAAGTTTGTAAAATGGGGTGAAAACCTTTCTTTGAGGAACATCTTGTGGTTCGACAAGAAGATAATCTGAAAAGTCCTTAAAAATAACTCAAGAAGTCGCGCAGTA
>JAHDCT010000064.1:5692-6415 GCA_020629735.1 bacterium
CCTTAAGAAAGATATCTCTTTGAAGGGATTGGGCTCAGTACGAGCGATTAGCATACACAGCGTCGCATCAAAGTTTTTCGATGAGTTGGGGAATAATTTTTTTGCTGTCTCAAGTGAAGATAAGGAGCTGTCCCCCTTTTTTTGTAAGTTCCTTTTCTAGATGCTTAAGTGCATCAATGAGAAATCAAACTCTAGCATCGTTCAAAGGAAAATTCTCAAGTATACTCGTATCAAAAATGAAAACAGGAATAACTTCAGAGCTATCTTGAACGGCATGTCGTAGACCTGTATTGTCAAGTACTCTTAAATCTTGGCGAAAAATGAAAAGTGTGCGCATGGAAGAAATAATAGTAAATTACATCAATAATAGAGGAGTATCTTAAGATGACGTTAAGATAAACTAACTATAAAGATAAAGCGGTAAATAGACTTTGTATTACTTAGAGTTAGCATAGATTTTTCTTAAAAAATTACTATCACAAAAAAATAATGTCCTTTATTTTTAAGCGCTTTTCATGAATTTACATCCGCTTGTTGTTCATTTCCCAATAGCCTTATGGTTTATCTACTGCATAATACTTATTATTCAATTATTCTGGTGAAGAGAAAGCCAGCAACTAAATACTATAAAGCGTTTTAGTTTGATCATTGGTACCATAGGGTGATACTTTTCGTTAAGTACATGAGAATCAGCAGAAAACTTGTATGATGCAGTAGATATCA
>JAHDCT010000065.1 GCA_020629735.1 bacterium
AGTTTTCCACATTTTTGAACAGCCCTTAATATATAATATAAAATTTTTAAAATTTAATAATAATAATAAGCAACTAAAGTATGTTAATTATTTGTTGAATGTCCGCTTAATACTGTTTTCCTCTGATATTTGAGAATTGTTAGAAAAATCTGAATCGTCATTTTGTCCACATTTTGTACATGTGTGTCTAACTGGCTCCTTTGATGTTATTAATTCATATAGAATGTTTTCAACATCTACCTTTTCATTCCTTGATGAAAAGCTAATTTCATCCTCTTTTAAGCGAGTTTCGTCATAATCTTTGTATCATTTTATGAGTATTTCATTAATATATCACGATAACTCAGTTTCTGCTCAACAAACGTCACAATCCCTTGTTTCCTTTCGTGTGACGTCACTAAATGTCAAAAGAACTGTTTTTTCATCTCCTGAATTAATGTGAATTGAACAAGAAATTCAATTACTTAATTGTGGAAGCATTGTTGAAAACTTGTCAGAAAATAGTATGGTGTCTGAGTTTGACTTTTTTGTGAGAAAGTCACCTATTTGAATACTGAAATCTCTGTCTTGCATATGATATATCAAAATAAATTTGGGTACACTCTTGATTCTATAAAAAGATTTTTGAAAGAAAAGCATAATTTTGACTTTTTTGAGAAATTCTCTTTTTCTTGAAATATATTTCTTTGATGTTCAGGATGACCTGATAGCATGTTTCTCCTTTTTTTATTGCATGCATATGCTTTTAAAAATGGCTATGATCTCTCAAAAATTTTTGTTCTACATTATAATCATTGATATAGAAAAGAAATAAGCAGCAAGGAGATGGAAATTTTAGCTAATTATGTTTCTTGACTAGGATTCACCTTTATTTGAGCTTCCTCTATATGATCTGATAAAACTGAGCGTTGATTGAGAAAAGAAAGGTATGATTTTTTTTCTTCTTGTACATCTTTTCATATTACTCCCTCATATTTTTTCTTATGACATCATTTAATAGATAGAGTAGAAACTAGTTTACTTCATTTAACTAGGTGATGCAATATTGATTGATTTTTGAATATGAAAGAAACTACATTTTCTGCTTATGATACAACTACTCTTCTAGTTCGTCCTTTATTGTTTTCGAAAAAACTTGATATTACATCATTTTGTGCAACTTATTCTATATGATTTTTTACAGATATAACAAATTTTGATACGAGTATTTCAAAAAGGAATATGTTTAGAAGTAAATTATGTATTTTAGACCACGAATTACTTTCTTCATCCTTTTCTAAATTGTACACATTTTTTTCTCAAGAAGAATTCCTTTGAATTAAAGATAGATACTTATGTAAACATTTTTCCATATTTAATGAAATTGCTGATTATTACTCTTTTTCTAAAGAACACGTTCAAACACATGCTTGAGTCAAAGGAATTTTTTCTTCATTGTGAGTTTATAGAAACATTACTAAATGACTTTTAGATGAGTTTTTTTGTTTCTTTTCACACGATTCTGGTGCTAAGTTCTTTTCTTGATATTGGTTCTATATTTGTCATTGAATTATTTATGTTCTTTGAGCTGTAACTTCAAATGACAAACTCTGTCTTACGTTGTCTTTACAATTTAAAAACACTTTGCAAAAGCTTGTTTTAGATGATAAGCATGTTTCTTCTCGTTCTTATGCTAAGCAAAAAGCGCCTATTTTTATAAGATGATTGCTTCCTGTTTTGCTTAAAGACTGAAAGAAACGTTACTTAAATTATAGAGTAGTTTGTGAAAAGTATTTTCTATAGCTGAAATATGTTTGTTATTTTACCTAGATCTTTTTGTATATTTTCTTATCTTCATTCTTAATTGGTCGATTAGCTCAGTTGGCGAGAGCGTTGCATTGACATTGCAGAGGTCACTGGTTCGAATCCAGTATCGACCACCATAACTAACTATATTGTATTTCAGGTTTTTTTACCTGATTTTTTTTATTTTTCTATTTTGACTCCTTCTTAAATCCTTATATTTTTGTTATTGTTTATTTTTAATGTAGTATATGACTGTTTCTGAAACTGAATTATTGCTTTATACGTCTCCTACATGATCAATTAAAATTGATGCTCGTTTAGAAAAAGAGAGTTTTTGGTTGAATCTAAACCAAATTGCTCATTTATTTGATAAAGATAAATCCACCATTTCAAGGCATATGAAAAAGATTATTGAGACTTGAGAATTGGAAAAAAATTCAGTTGTTGCAAATAATGCAACAACTGCGGCAGATGGAAAAACGTATAATGTAGACTATTATAATTTAGATATGATTATTTCCGTTTGATATCGTGTTAATAGTATTCAAGCTACACATTTTCGTAAGTGGGCCACTTCTGTTTTGAAAAAGCATGTTACTCAGTGATATACTCTTAATCACCAAAGGCTAGAACAGACCTGACTTGAGTGATTAAAACAATCTTTTGATCTCATTCAGCGTGCATTAACGTCAAAGGAGCTTTCTCATGATGAAACGCAATGAGTATTACACTTAATCATGACTTATTTGCCATGATTTTTAACAATGAATAAGTTTGATCAAAAATCTTTAAACTGATTGTGACAAACTAGTGAGGAATTTTATAAAATTGAAAGATTGGACGCAGTTGTTGCATTAGCAAATTTAAAATCACAACTTATTGCTAAGTGAGAAGCTACCGAGTCATTTGCGCATCCAAAGAATGATTGATGACTCGATGCTTGTTTTAGTGAAATATACCAAACTGATAATTGAGTTGATGTGTATTCAACTGTAGAAGAAAAAGCTGCTACATTGTTTTATTTAATTATTAAAAATCTTCCTTTTATTGATTGAAATAAAAGATCATGATCTTACCTGTTTATTTGGTACTTACATAAAAATAAGTTGCTTAAGAATAATAACGGAAAAGAAAAAATTTCTCATCAGACTATGGTTGCTCTTGCTCTGCTTATTGCACATTCTGATTCTACTGATAGAGAGTCGATTATATCACTAGTTGTTACTTTATTAAGGTAAGTTACGAAATGAAAAAGAGATTATGAATAGCATTTTGATGAGGTTGATCTTGATGACATGTCACTCCTATAGACTCTTTGCTTGAGTATTATGATAGGTGACTAGTGGCTAGCGATAAAGAACTTTCACTTTTTTGGTTTGGATGAAAAAAGAGTTTAGAAGAGGAGTATGCCTCTCGTAGAGATTCTGTTTCTTTTATGCCAATATTAAATTGAAAATTAAGAAGGTGAGAATGATTATTGGGCTTATTAAAGAACTGTATAGACATATGAAGACTTTTTATATGAACTTTACAATCTGTCTACTATCTTTTAAAATATGATATATCAGTCGTTTTTTGTAAATGATGATATTCAGCTTTGCCTCTTGTGTTATGAGCTGTTATATTAAGAAAAAGGATACTCGTACATGAATCTGATATTCATGCATGACTTGTAAATAAGATTGCGCACTTTTTTGCTGACAAAACTTTTGTTTGATTTCCTGATAGTCTTACTCCTTCAGATTTTGTTTGACAAATATTGTCGTTACATTTGGAGACTGATTTTAACCAAGTGCTTTTGGAAAAACCAATTGATAAAAAACACATTTTAGTTTTATGTTGATCACAATGATCTCGTCATATTTTTGATGAACTTAAGTCTTGTTTAGACAGTTGATCGTATGACAAACAAGATTACCATTTTTATGTTGTATGCTGATTACTTAATAAGAATTATCTTGAAGTTTTTTCTTCTTATGAGCAAGTTACGTCATTTGATTATTTAGATTCACAATGATTATTTGATCTTTACTCGCAGTGTAGTTTTGCTATTTGTAGATGATCAGCAACTATCTTGGCCGAACTAGAGTTGTTTTGAATTCATAAGATAATTATTCCTTTACCTTCTCATGATCAACCACTTAATTGAGCGTATTATGTGTCCGAATATTGAGATGTTTGTTTGCCTCAGAATTTTCTCTCTCAATTATGACAGATGCTTTTAAACTTAACGGATAAAAGAGAGGGCTTTGTTTCTTCTTCTCATTGAATTTCTCAAGTTTTAGAAACTATTCGGTCTTTTTTAAGGTAAAAGAAAACCTCTAAAAGGTTTCTTTTAGAGGCAAAGCCTCAATTGCGAGAGAATGCTCTTCCTCGCTTTTATGAAGACTCAGTTTTTCTGAATATTCATAAAAGCAAGGATGCAATTGAGATGGAAGTATACAATCCCTTGGTAGGTGATCATTATACGTTAGCTTTTTTGTTTTTTGTTCTTTTGCTTTGTTTTTTGTTTTTGATAATGTCACTATATGGCTAGATTTTTTTTTTACAAAGTTTGTACACAAAAAAACGCTAACAACTTGTTAGCATGTTTCTTTTTTAAACTCCAATATCTTATTGACTATCTTTTGAAAACACCTTATAGTATGCTTTTAATCTCAGAAATGTTTTTTATACGGGTAAAATCAATACAGGTGAATTCGGAAATTTCTTTTTTTCTTTTATCATGATGTTTTGAGTAAAGTATTTGTCATGATAAACCGAGCTCTCCAATAAAAATGAGTTTTTTATCTATGGTTATTCATTTTGCTTGAGAATAGATTGCCATTGCTATTGCTAAGTCTAATCAAGTATCACGAAATTGAAATTCTCAAGGAATGTTTAGATAAATATCTGTAGCTCATAAGGGGACTTTCATATAACGTTCTATAATTGCGATAATTATTTGAACTCTTTTGTTGTCCATTCACATGGTAACACGTTGGGGAAACTTTCCATTACTTTTTACCAAGAGAGCTTCAATATTTACTAGAACCGGTCTTCAGCTATCGATTCAAACTGTTAACACATTTCATGGAGCTTGTATTGTTTGATTAATTATACGCTCTTTTAGATCGTAAACAGGGCTTAGTCAACTTTTTTTCATCTCAAATATCCCTACTTCATCACTTGCTCAGAATCTGTTTTTTTTAGTTCTTAGAAAACGATATTGACCATATCTATCTCATTCTAGATATAAAACAACGTCAACTATATGTTCTAGGTATCTTGGTCATGCAATTTCTCATCACTTAGTGACATGACCTATAAGAAAACAGGTAACTCAATGAGCTTTACATCGTTCTGATATTTTTTCACTACATCGTTTTATTTGACTAATTGATCATGCTACGCTGTCATGATGTGGAGTGTATACCGTTTGAATTGAGTCTATTACTATAATATCGTATTTTTTTTCTGATGCCGTTGAAGTTATGTCTTCTAGATGATGTGCTTGAAAAATATCAAATATAACTTTATCTGATGTAGAGATTCTCTTTTGTCTTTCATAGATTTGAGAGGAGTCTTCTTCTCAAGAAAAATATGCAATGCTGCATAAGTTTTTTTCTTTTATATAGGCAAGAATTTGTAACATTAACGTTGATTTTCAAATTCATGGTTCTCAGGCTAGAAGATATAACCCTCCTCATTTTATTCATGAAGAAAATATTCTTAGTAGTTCTTTGTGATCGATGTTAAACCACTGTGATATTTCTTTTTTACCTACTTTAAGTTGTTCTCATTTGTCTTCATTGCGAATATTTTTTTTACTCGTTTTTGAAGTTTTGCGAGGATCTTTTATGTAGGTTCCAAAGGATCAACAATAAGGGCATTTTCCTAACTTGATAGTGCTTGAATTTTCACAATCGTGACAAATATACATGATACGGTTTTATACAAAAAGAAGTAAGTAGTAATTATGCTATAAGTTTTTTCTTTTTACCCTTTTTAACTTTTTTCTTTTCATCTCATTTTTTGCTGTTAATTTGCGGGTAATGGAAGATAAAGAGAATAAAAAATAGAATTCATCGTATTAAACCACTAAAAAAAGCTTCTTTTTGATAAAGAATTCTCTCCTGAATGAGTGATTTTTTAAGATTTATTGCACATTGTTCATCGTTGTTACATTCTTGTGATATTGTATGATTATATCAGTGTATGTATTCTGAATGGCTAATGAGTTTGTTTATTAGTATGTGGTATATGCTACTTCAAAACAAAATTGTTACTGCAATGATTGACAATGTACTCACTGCTGTAAAATATATATTCTTGTAGTTCATGTAGACAGATTGTAAAATAAAATATTATGGAACATTTACCTGAAAAAATATTGAAAG
>JAHDCT010000066.1 GCA_020629735.1 bacterium
CGTACGTAGCTCGTTTATGTCAATTTTTAAGGCACTTATAAACATAATAACTGACATCAAGACTCCGAGGTAAGGATTTGCTCAAGAAGCAAAACTTGGAAATACTAATCAAATTACTACAGCTCCAATAAATAAAACTCGAAAATAATGAGAAATGAAGTGCGCTATTTTATGAAACATTACGTTTTTAGTATAAAATTATTTTCTAGCATCGCATAGTATTATAACCCTAGGTATTCAACTACTGTATTTCTTTTAGATATTCCTTTTCACTATAGACAGGAAAGGAGGCATTTTGGGGAAACGTTGATAACATTCTTTCTCAGTTCCTATCACATGTTCTGACATACATTTTTCTTCCTGGTCTTTGAGCCAATCTTTCTTGGTGTCTTATTTCTGGATGTTTCTTTGGTATCGCTAATCCATGTTTACGATAAAATGATAGCTCTTCTTTTAGTATACGGAATGGTTTTCCACTTATCTCACAGATTATTGCCTTTTTAAGTATGTCGTCAGATACTTGATTAATACCTGACGGAATGATGTTTGCTCCGATAGATTCAATTCCTTCTGGTATGTTTATTGGATATTCCTTATCTCGCCATGAGTAACCACTTTTTAATGCTCACTCTTTTGTCATTGGGTAGTATTCTTGGGCCACCGATCAATTATATGCAAACGGACTATACTCAGGATGAAAAAACTCTCACCACTCTCAGGCTTCTTCCATATGATCAATAATTTGGGGTACAAGATCTTCGTATTCTGCTTTAGTGTATTGTTTGTTAAGAATACAATATGACATGTTCTTTAATCATGAACACAGAAAACAATCTGTACAACCGTGACAATTATCTGAATAGAAAACACGTGTACATTTCCAACATCGCAAGGTGAATGCGCATCAAAAAGAATCATCAGGCGTTATTGATTCATAACAGAGTTCGCACTGCCCACTTTGAATAATATCCTGACAGTAGATTGGTGTATCTCAGGCAAAAAATCGCTTACAGTCTTTTCCTCTCCATACGTCATTACAGAAAATCATATTCTTTCCCTTCACAAGATTATCTCAAATACAATCCTGCGTATCAAGGTTATACATACTCTTATGAACCGATTGCTCCAAGAGCTTTTGATAAGCGTTTTTCAATCACACTCGTCATTGTTCTTGTATTTTTTTTAGCTGCTTCTCAAATTCTTCCTTGGTAAACTGTTTATTGAGAATTTGATATTGTTTATTACGTAACCCGACACATCATATACAGTTTGTGCATCACTGAAGGTCAAATCCATACCAACACTGAGCACAATTGAATGAGTTCGTGAGATAAAAACAGGTAAATACCTTATCACAAGCAATGCATTCATAAGCGTTTTCCGAATTATTTGTTGAATGTGAATCAATGACCCACTTGGCATCATTTACATTATCTGCATACATACACAGCTCTGTTCTCCAGCTTCAGGTTACTAAATAGGAGTCCTTGCTATATGAAAAATCACAACAATACGCACAATTTTCACTATGTACTCCATCGTCATTTATTATTCACAATTGAGGTATTTCTCTTAAGAGCTCATAAAATTGCTTAAGTGCTGATATATCTTTATTAAATTCCTTTCCATACTCACAAGGATTTCGATTATCTGACCACCATGCTTTGTTGCTCCATATATGTTTATAGGGAGACTCAGGTGCATACATAGAAATTATAGGCAATCATGTACTGGAGCATGTTCTTTTATACAATTTTCTAATATTTCTTCGCGTTAATTTTCTTCTTTCTCTTTCTGTTGGAGCTAAAGTAGGAAATGGAATTATTTTTTTTACTCAGTTATATACTGGACTTATTTTTTCGTAAAATTTTTTGTCAGACTGGAAAATTGGAAAATCTTCTCCAGAAAGAGGACATACTCTCCACTCGATTATTGGATCATTTGTAGTTTTTCTTATATACTCATATATTTCTTTTTGCATTAAGTATACTTTGGTGAAATTCCTTAAGCAGAAAATGATTTCTTTATCTGAACACCTTTGCTTGAAATACTCGACATATCGTAACACGCCATCCATTCTTGCGCATTAGCCATAGTTGCCATATTTTTATTTGCTTGATCGGCATGTTCTTTTGATGCTCGATAGACGATATCGGTAAGATTTCCTTCAACATCTTGTGTTATTTCCCATCCTTGACATCATTCCTGTTCCTTCATCCATAAATTTCGTACTTTCCCCGCTACTTCCAAAAGATGTTCTAAACTCGTCCCTTCGCTAAGGGTATATGAAATAATATCTTTGTACATGAAAAAATGAAGAAAATAAAATATTTTTTTCATGATAGTAAAAATAACCTACTTCACAAGTCTAGCTTTCTCCTTCCTCTCAAAACTGAGCGTTTTTCCAAAGATATCATCACAGCAACAGCACCGTTAACCAAACTATAGGTTCTAATGGATTTGGATCTGAATTATATCAAAGAAATGATTTAAGATAGATTCCGTATGTTCATTTATCATGAAGTGGATGATATCGTTTCTCTTTTGATTCATTGTAGTTCCATACCTTTTCTTGCGTGGCAGTTACTGTTTCTTGTGGCGTGTAAATATCCCATACTCTTACAATTGATGACTCTTGAATATATCATTGCTTTACTGCAAATTCTTCTAATTCGTGTACTCCATAAGTAGCCATTCAAGCAGCAAAGATAATCAGCATTACTGAACTTACCGTAAAGAACTTTTGTAAAGAAATTCTTTTTCCAGCCACAAAAAGCAAGTATCCTAGTATACTCGCAATGATTATTCCTCACCAAAAACCAAGATGAGAAAACCCTCAGGTTAGATTGATTGATGAATAAAGAAACAATGCTGTCTCAAATCCTTCTCTCAAAATAGCGAAGAAGATTAACCAAAATACTCCGTATTTGGCTCCCTGACCAATACTCGATTGTGTAGAACTAATAATCACTTCTTTAATAGTTTGCTTTGTCTTAGGCTTTAGTTGTTGCGTCTCTTGATTGAGATCACATCAGAGACAATTAGGATTTTGAGAAGCCGTCTTTCCAAATTGGAACATAGAATAATGCCCCTTTGTCATTCGCACTACCATGTACAAAAGTATTCATGCTGTAATAAACATCATTACTGCTTCGAATAGTTTTTCATACGCAGTATTTCCAACGATTGCTTGAAGTTCCCAGAGTCCCCATGCAAAGACTATACTTCATACCAAAGCCGCTCAAATTCACCACCACACTTGTTTTAGCATTCACCACATCTTATGTTTTGTCAAAAATGTGGCTACAATTCATACAATAATTGCGGCTTCTAATGTTTCTCTAAACGTAATAACAAACTCTGTCATACAGGTTTTTCAAATGAAGTAAATCTTTGTACTTTCTTTATGAGATGCATTCTACGGAGTTGTGATCATATTTCCAAGGGGAAAATTTAGGCAAACAGCTCATCAAAGACCTTCACTACATTTGGGAATGCATCAACTTCTTTTATGCTCTCATGATCAAAAAATCATATATCAATGCACTCATCTGATGGAGTAAAATGCAAATCTTTTACCGTCACTTTATAATACACATTTGCTCTTCGGGGTCTTAACTTACTTTCAGATGCTCGAACACAAAAGGAGCTTGGTTGTTTTTCAATTGACATTACTTCTAAGCCCATCTCTTCTTTCATCTCTCTTTTTAACCCATCTTTTGGCTCTTCTCCCCAGTCAAGTCATCATCCTGGCAAGTCTCGCCTCCCATCTACTTCTTTACACAACAGTATCTTATCTTCTTTGTTATAGATAAGTCACTTTACGCTTGTCCTGTACCACGAACTAGATATTTCGATCGGCATGTAGCTATATGTTTTTTAAATAAAATTACTTCCTATCAGACATATTTCCTTAATTCTTTATCCACCTCTTTCGACTCAATCCAACTCCAAGTGAAAGTATACTCGTGCATCGAATGAGTATCCATAAAATTGGTACACTAGCATTAAGATCGACCATCATTCTTTTTAGCATGATACCCCAAAATGCCCAGATTAATACAAGAACAAAAGGAATATTCGTATATCTTCTTAACTGCATTACTCAAAGCAATGTTGCTATAATAATTACTGCTATTGTCCAAAACACCTCTGTCTGTCCCCATCTCTCTCGTCATATATGTACTAATAATGCTGCTGTATTGGCAATCGTTGCGACAGATATTCGCCCTACGTACACTCAAAATGGTATCTGTGTGAAGAATTTATTTTTTCGACTTCCTCGTTTTCTTCCTGTTTTCACTTTTTTTGAAATGATGATAAGGGTTCCCAAAAGAAGCAACATTAAGACCAGTGACCGCTCTACTCTTTGATAATGCCATACGAGAATCCACCCTATATTAGCACAACAAGAAACGATAAACCATGGTCATATTTTCTTTGTAATCTGAAGACTATCTTTTTTTCACACATCAACTAATTGCCGTACTACAAAGCCAATAAGCAAAAGATAGATTAGTCACCAGATTGCGAATGTGATTCATGCTGGCACAAAAAGATTCGGATATAAGTTTGACAACTCTCCTGTCGTGATTCAGCCAATAGGTAGGCTGTTCGCAAGATAATTTACGAGGAGAACCCCTAACAGAAAAACAGCATTCAACCATGCTATAACTTTTATGTTCATACGTGTATATACGCAAATAAACGAAATATAAACAAGAAACTTTCTCTTACACTTGTGTGTTTGTATCGTTCACCCTCTTTCTTGCAAGTGAAAACATTATATGCCTTAAATTTTATTAATAACTTGAGATTTCATCTAACGCCCCTATGTTTATCTTATTTATATCTTGTTCAGCTTCTATGAAACGTGTTGTTGTTGCCTCTAAAAATCCTGTCAAAATCAATGCCACCCAAAGGTGATTTGAAAAAATGCTTCTTTGAAGCGACTTCTCTTTTGAAGGCATTTCTGTTTCTTCTGGTGTTCCTGACCAACCTATGTCGAGCCAAGAGACATATACCTGAGCAGTAAATAGAGCATCACATGCACGCCAAGAGGCTCCTGATGCCGATTATCGAGTAGGTATAGAAGGATGAGTGGAAAAAATGTGAGAACATATGGAAGTTTTTGCTTGGATTGTTGTTTTATGAAAGGAAGATGATAAAAAAATCTGATCTTCTAAAACATGAACCTTCCTTTTGCCACCAAAGCTTGTGGAACTGATAGAACAATGATATGAACTTTGAGATGCTGATGATATTGTTTTTTGAAAAACGAACTCAAAGCAGAAAAACTGAGCTGTATGACTCCTTACGCACAACAATATTGATAGAACAACGTACTATGAAGAATCCGTTATCCTAGCACTTATTCCTTTTTTACATCCAGAATTTTATTAGAAATATTTCCCTGCTTTACACCGTTGCTTTCTTTTTTCAAATATTTGACATCTCTTTCGTCTCCTTTTACAATATATGTGTCTTGAATATTTCTTACTTAATTCAACTTTTATGGAGTTCAAAAAACCAAACTTTAACGAAACTGATCCAATTCTTAGTAATACGTGAATACAATTTTCTCTTTGAAAGGCACTGGATGGTGAACTAGATGAAGACGAGCTAAGTATTCAAGCATCTATACAATTCCTTTCAGCAGAACATGACGAACAACTAAAAGAGCTTATACGTATATTCTGAGATGAGATAAGTTGATGAGATAAGTTTACGGAGTGAGCTGAATATTGATTTGGTGTCTTTATTTGAGAAAAAATTGTTTGATTTGAACTAAGTAGTATTCGGGAAGAAGAGAATTCATTAATCTGAAAATGAATTTATGTTTTAGATAACTATAGAGGAAATAGTATTGCTAAAAAACTTCTCACTCAAACTATCAAACTTGCTATTCGTCTAGGTTGTAAAAGGCTATGCCTAGACAAACTTCAAAAAAAGCGAGCCTATACTCTTGATCATTTCTCAGCAAGTAATAGGGAGTCATGACTTAT
>JAHDCT010000067.1 GCA_020629735.1 bacterium
TCTTCTGTCCCCGCTTTTATATAATTATCATGCACCTCTTTTACACCTTTGCCAAATCCACCAACAGGATCTTTATCTCCTGCGAAAAGATAAATGGGTAAATCATTATTTGTATCTGCGAAGGCTTGACTACTATTTACTTTACCGACACCATGCAATACTCCTTTCCGCCACTGAAACTAAATGTCCACAATGTGGATCATCTACATATTTCTTGACTTCATCTGGATCTCTTGATAGTATTTGACTTACTTCGATTAAGGAGAAAATATCAGAATATGTTAATAACTTTCATTTTGATTCTGATTGACGAGAGGTTCATGATAGTCTTCTAGGATATTGGAAACTAACTACCGAAGAACTTATCGTATGAGATATTGTTTATGATATAGAGTTACCCACTATTGCATCTCGATTTTTTAGTGTTGATAATATCTACCTTGAGGGTGATGATTTTGTTTTTAAAACAAAACCTTTGTGAAGTTGAACATATTCTAAAGATAAAATGATTAATTCGATTTATGAATTGTATATAGATAAAAAGAATGGAGTCATATCAGATGGAAAAGAAATAGGTCAAATCACCTTACAGTATAATGAGCTTAAAACCCAGCTTTTGCAATCTTCAAAATAAATGGATAAAGAGAAAATATTATCAGATGTTCAGCGTTTTTATGCAGAACATCCTTGATGAATTGTTCAAATTCGATGAGCTACAGCTACCTGAAAAACAGGGATGAGTATTTTTTTGTGATGAAAAATATGACTTGAGATTATTTCTGCTGACAGTAGACAAATATATCGTTATATGGACATTTGAACGGACAAAATTACTGAGGATGAGCGTCAATGAATTCCGCATCATATGTTGGATGTTGTAGATCCTGACCAGACTTTTACGGCTTGAGAGTGGAAACAGCATGTAGTTAATTTATTGCCTGACATTCAACAACGTGATCAACATATTTGTCTCGTTTGAGGAACGGGTTTGTATCATGATATGATGTATAAGAACTTTTCTATGCCTGACGTTGCTCCTGATCAGGTTTGGAGAGAGCAGATGATGGAGCTTGAAAATAAAACTCCTTGATATCTTTATGAGCAACTCCAAAAGTGTGATCCTGATGAAGCTATGAAACATCATCCACATAGTATAAGATACATTTTAAGAGCTTTAGAAATTTACGAAAAAACTTGAACTCCAAAGTCTGTTTTAGCTCAAGAAAATCCTGTTTATCGTCCTACGTTTCTTTTGTGATTATGGCGTGAAAAAGAAGATACGAATATGAGAATAAATAAACGTGTGAAAGAAATGTTAGCAGAAGGGAAATTAGTAGAAGAAAATCAAAAATTATTAGATATGTGATATACCTTAGAACATACAGCTATGAATTGAATTGGATATAAAGAAGTTGTTGGTTATCTACAATGAGACTATAATCTTGAAAAGTGTGAAGAGCTCTTAAAACGTCATACACATCGTTATGCTAAACGTCAGAGGAGTTGGTTTCGTCGTTATATTATGGACATGAAAGCTCAACCTAAAGCTAATGTGAAATATGAAGTGTTTATGTGTGAATAAGGATAACAATAACTACGTCATGTTTTCTTTTTGTTTTTTTTCATATTCTAGCACAAGTCTTTCGATGTCATGTGGATTTAAATAATGATCTTTCTTAAACTTTTTGTACTTTTCAGGCGCAGGTCAGGAAATCATTTGAAAGGTAACTAATTCTAATAATTCGCGTCAGAAGCCTAATTCAATTGTGAGTTTATCTACTTTTTCTTCTAGTTTCTGTTTTCCTTTTTTGGTGAGATATGATATTCATAAGTTGATAAATCATCGAATTCAACATGATTCATAGTCTACAGCATGACATAATTCGTGAGCGAAAATTCCATACTTTGCTTTCTCGGGAAGTTGATCGAAGGTGAGAAAAGTAGATCAAGGTAAGCTTACATGAATATTGTATTTGCGTTTTCATATCAGTAGTTTCCAAATATCAGGACGACAGGCCATGGTTGTATATTCTTTTCCTTCAATGACTTCAATATCCACATCTTTGAGTTGTGGGAGTTTTTTTATAGCAAAGTTGAAGTAAACACGGTACTTTTCTGGAACAATGTACATCTTATCATAAGGTAATAGAAATTTACTTGTTTTTATCTATATTCTTTACTAGTTGTTGTATTGAACGCTTAACTAAGTATATGTAACCAAGTTGAAAAATTCAATTTATCGCATAACTTCTTATTAGACTTTTTTCTTATTAATTCGCTCTTTCAATGCCTCTTACTAGTTTTCGTACTTTTGTTAATCAGGCTATTAAATTTCCTATGAAAGCGAGGTACTACCGCTTTATGTTTGATTTATGAAATGTTTTTTATTACCAAGAAAATAGATTACTAGAATTGGTAGAGGAAGCTTTGGAAACAGATTTTTGAAAGAAACATCGTTTTGCAGAAATTCATAGCAGAGAGGATTATCAACGTCTTGTTCCCTTACATGATTATTCAACATTGAACGAATATATTATTCGTATGATGTCTGGGGAAGAAAATGTTCTTACTCCCTATGAAGTAACTTGGTTTGCTAAGACTGCTGGAACTACCTGAATTTCTAAATATTTACCAGTTACTCAAGAAGCTCTTAAAGAAAATCATTTGAAGTGTTCAAAAGATTTTTTGAGTATTTACTTAAGTAATCATCCAGATTCTAAATTACTTGAAGGTCTGTGAATGTGATTGGCAGGAGGTTTTTGTGAAAATCCATATTCTCAAGAAGAGAATGTGTGATTTATCTCAAGTATTCTTTCTACAGAAATGCCTTGGCGATCAGATTATTTTGTTGCCCTTGATAAGTCATATTGGGATTTAGATGATCGACATGCTAAGTTAAGAAAAATAGCTGTAGACTTCAGTGGTAAAAGTATTAGTTCTGTGTGATGAGTTGGTCCTTGGATTGTCCTCTTGGGGCGTTTAGTTAATGAAATGAATAAAAGCTCCACGGTAAGAGATGTGCGACCATATTTTGAACTTATTTTATCAGGAGGAGTAAATGTTGAGCCATATGTAGATCAATATAAAGAAGTCTACTGAGAAGATGTTCGTGTGTTTAATATCTACAATGCGTCAGAATGATTTTTTTGATTTCAGACTGCTGATTTAGATTTCTCTTTGTTGTTAGCGACGAATCATTGAGTGATTTATGAATTTATTCCTTTGACTGAGTTTGACTGAGTTCATTCTAAAACAGTACTTAGTTTGGAAGAAGTAGAGCGTTGAGTTGATTATGCTCTGGTAATTACAACGTATGCTTGATTATGGAGATACATTATATGAGACGTTATTAGGTTTACTTCTTTGCTTCCTTTTAAGTTTGAAATTACGTGAAGGACTCAGCAGATTTTAAATGGTTTTTGAGAGCAGCTGTCTGTGATGGTAATTAATCAAGCTCTTCAGTTATTTAAGGAGAAGAACTCATGATTTCAATGTTTTCACTATTTAGTATGTCCTGTTGTTCAATGAGATGGGAGATGATACCATGAGTGGATTTTTGAGGTAGATGAGAAAACTAAACAGTTCTGAGTGACTCAGGAATTTGTTGAGCTTTTTGATGACTGTTTATCTCAGCATAATCATTACTATTGATGAAAGAGATGAGATAACTTAATTATATGAACCCCTCACTTTCATTTTGTAGATGAATGAACATTTGAAACATGGATGAAAAAGAAAGGGAAGTTTTGATGACAAGTTAAAATACCTCATATTACTCATGATTCTGATACTATTTCTGAAATTCTCGCTTTGTAATTTTCTTTTATTAGATGAACTGAGTTAGATATTCTATGAATTCAATTCAATAAATAACGGGGATGTATATAAGAGATTTTCATATAGTAACGGCTATTAGAAATACGAGAAAAGAAATCTTATTGCGTACGTATTTAATAAGGAGAATATCGGGAATAATACTGTAGGTAGTTACGATTACGAGAAAAAAGAGTACTCGTTTTTTTTCAGTTACTTGTAGTTTTTCGTTTAACCACTTTATTTTACGTTTAAACCATCATGTATCTTTTGCGTCTTTTGCTCACATGTGTTCTTTTCTTCGTTTGAGCGGTATTTTTATATATTTTTTTACTCGTTTCGTAAAGTAAGTATCGAGTAGTCGAATGGTACTTGTTCAGATAATGGCTCATCATATGCTTATTAAGCAAATGAACGTAGGGTCGTATCCTTGTGTTTGTGCTCAGATTAAAGCTGCATATGTTACCGGAAGTAACCATGGTATAAAAGTTGCGAGAGCTGATGCGAATGGCAACGCTCGTATGGTGTATTGTGAAGCTCGCTCTATCATGTGATAATCTAATGTTTCGATATTGAAGTGTATAAGCGTATCGTAGGACCTTTTTATATTATTTATTTTTACATTTCTTGCTAGTGAGTGATTTTTTTATTTCTTCATAAAATTATCAATTACTTCAACGATTTTTTCTGGAATATCTTCTTGGAGGAAATGAGCTGCATTTTCTTCGAGGTGAATATCTTCTTCAGCTACTTTAAAAATTTTGGCGAGAGGTGGTATTTGTTCTTCACCTACAAGAATGTGGTCTTTTGCTCCTCGAATGATGGTAGTTGGAATGGAAAGATTTTCTAGTTTTTTATGTCGATCATCCATTTTTGATTTGAACTCATCAAAGTGTGTAATAAAATGATAGTATGTCTTGGACCTTGGTCAGAAAAGTGGTTTGAGGTATCAATTTATCATTGTAGGTGTAGCAGTGCGTATATCAGCTACTCCTCATCCCATAGCTGCATAGGCGAAAATCCTTCCCATCATTTTAGTTCCCATTCATCGACTTACAAATGAACTAATAGGATTCTTTTTTCAGAACCCAGGAGGATGATGAAATCATGGCAGATATCAAATACTGTTTTGGATAATCAGATGAGAAATTTTTTCTGGTGTTTCCATAAGTACATTTCGTACCCATAATGAACCTTGATCGTGTCAGCTAATTGCGTAGCTCTCTATTTCAAGGTATTCCATGAGCGCAATGAGCCTTTCAGCTTGTTTTTCTGCGATATAATCTTCATGATTTTCTGAGTAATCGCTCATTCCAAAACCGAATGCATCAGGTACGATTACTCTATATCACCCTTCTATTAATCCAGGAACGATTTTTCTTCGAAGTCGTGAGTTGGTTGGTGTTCCGTGAACAAGAAGAATTGTCTTTCCGTCTCTTGCTCAACGATCAAGATATCTTGTTTTTTTATCTTCATATTCAAATGTCTCTAAGTATCAGAGGTGTTCCATTCGTGTTGAGGCTTTATACTCGATTCTTTCTGAGTCTATTTTTGTCCCTACAGCTTCACTGAGATTCATGTCAGTAATGAAGGTTTCGAATAGCCGTAACCCTCATAAAAGAATACCCAAAAATATGAGAAACCATTTTACTCATTTTTTGATGATTGACATGTGTTTTTAGCTAAGAAATAGATAGCTATATTATACGTTTTTTGACACTGAGCACAAAATAGTAGTTGAAGGTCCCTCAGTAAGGTGTGTATAGATCTACGTCTAGATTATGCTGATTGCAACATGTTAAAAGTTGTCAAAGTGTGTACATTTCTTTGTAGGGGTGCTCAAAAATTAATTTTCTTATTCTACCTACTGGCGTTTTGAATGATTCGATGCTGCTTTCGATGCAGAAAAATGTCCCTCCAGGTTTGAGTGTACGTGAAATTTCTTGTATGGCTTTTTCTCGATCAGGTATGTGATGCATCACTCAAAATGAAAGAATTTTATCGAAATTATTGTCTTTATGTTGTAAGTTGGTGGCCGATCATGTTGTGTATGAAATCTGCTTTAATCCATTTTTTTCTTTGGCTAACTTGATCATTTCTTCGTCTAAATCTTCAGCTGTATATTGGGTGAGTTCATTTGCTTTTACGAGAGCAGCAGCAGCAAATCATGTCCCGCAACCAATTTCAAG
>JAHDCT010000068.1 GCA_020629735.1 bacterium
TTCCGAGATATAGATACATCACTAGACAAATTAATCAATTTTTGAAAATCATCTGATGCCATATTAAAAAATCAAACAAAGAAAAAGAAGAGCAATCTTTTACCAATTGAATTTGTAGAACCACTAACAAGAGAAGATATCTCAAATCTCAATAATATAAGTAACTTTCAACATAACTCAGATCATTCACACACTCATATTCATGAGGATGATCATGAACATTTAAGTGGCCCAACAGGTGAAGAAATAAAAAGATATGGTTGATTCAAATGATACCAACAAAAGATTATAACAGACGTTCTTAATGATAGAGAAATAGTTGAATCATTAGATCAAACCTTAGCAACTTTAGAATTAGATAAAATAACGAAAGGACTAGATAAAATAACTAATCAGCTAACTAGTCTAAAATGAAGAAAAGAAGATTTAGCGCAGAAATACAGACAACTATTTATAGCTATTCGTCTAACAAAAAATTCTCTCGATCAAAACAAAAAAGAAATTGGGGAAAGACTAATCCGTATTACATGATTAGAAAAAAAAGTAACGCAACAAAAAACACTCATTGATGAATTAGAACCCGACGTCAAACAAGCAGAAAAAGACCTAGATACTTATCTGAAGATATTCTATAAAATGCAACATGAGATTTTGCAAGGAAGCAAAGTAGACAATATAAAGTTGATTTGAAAATCTGACAATATTGCAGTAAGTCTTGCTTCTGATTTACTTACCAAGCAACTTACTCAACAGCTACAAAAATTCATCAAAAGATTAGGTGTCGTAAAAACAACATATAACTTACAACAAAGAAAATACGAGCGCGATCTTACCGACCTGCAAAACGAAATAGATGAATACAAAGCTCAAAAACCAATTCTTGATCAACAAATCGCTCATTTACAAGAATTCGTTGATATCATTACAAAAGATCAAGTATACATAGACACAAAAGTAGATGAACTTGAAACAAGTAAGGATGAATTAGCAAAATCTAACTCAATCATTGACCTCATTCAAAAAGCTGACTGAATTCAAGACTTAAGTGATATCAAAAAGAAACTTATTGAAAAAAAGAAGGATGAATCAACATTCTTTAGTTTCCCTATGAATGAAGTACTCAAAATAACCTCATTTTTTGAAGATGAAGGATACATTGAACACTTTAACACCTCACATTACGCTTTAGATTTTCGTCTCAAACAAGGTTCTTATGTATACGCACCAGCACCTTGATATGTCTACAAAATAGTCGATCAAGATAGTCCAAGACTCAATTGGTTTGTACTGTTACATCAACAAAATTTTGCCACCGTATATCTGCACATGCAAGACACTTTTATTGAGCCATGAACCTATGTTAAAACAGGAGATATATTAGGTCTAAGCTGATGAACACCATGAACAAGATGAGCGTGACTCATGACAACGGGACCACATCTCCATTGGGAAGTACGAAAAGATGGAGAAATAGTTGATCCTTTACTCTACACTGACCTCTCACAAATACCATCAGCTAATATGTTACAACAAAGACACAAAAAAAAATGGGAGAAGGATAACACAAAAAACGATCGTTAAAAATATAACTTAAGAAATAATATTCTCAACTCTTAAAGAAGAAAAATAAAGAAAAAACTCAGGTAAAGTAAATTTCATACCTGAACTCGTATCAAACGGATTTCAAACAAATAAAACAACATTTCCTTCTTCAGACACAAAAAATGTTTGAAGAGAATAGTCGTGGTTAGGAGGCAAAGTATAGGTTTCTTTTTCAAGGGAAAGGGAAACATTATGAAGTCAGTGAAGTCATACATTTGGTCTTAAAATGCACTTCCCATCTTGAAAGTCCTGCAATCTATCAAAAAAAGAAACAAAATCTTTATTTTCAAACAACGATCAAAAACGAATAGTAGTTCAATCAAAAAAATCTTTTTTAAACAAATCATACTCAGAATAACGTTGATTTCAGTCAATATAATCAACAACATGTGTATAGTGTTGATTAGACTTCTTTTGTGCTACATACGTAGCAAAAGCAATTTCTATATAAGTAAATCATTTTTTATATGTATCTTCAAATCAGAGCTCATCAATTTTCATTGTTTCTCTTAAATTTGGAGAGGTGTTACACCAATATTTTGAACTACTTCCGTCAAATCCAGTATCAAACAATTCTTCTTTTTGGACATCTATCCAATCTCATTTAGGATCTCCAAAAGGTAATTTAACCGAAAATCATCATGGTATCCTTTTCACATGAGTCTTTAAAAGATATGAAAAAGAAGAATGACAACGAAAACAATCAAGTAATCAAATTAATTTGCAATTCTTAATCCATCATTGAGTTAACTCGGAGAAAGAACCATCTGAAGTCAAAAACAACTCTTCAAAATCAACATCACTCAAAGTTTCTTTTCAGTACCTTTTTTCAACTGCAGGCTGAGTTCACTCTCCAAAATCTTGAGTGTGACTACCAATATGCTGAGGAATAACCTTTAACAAGTATGATTGTAACGTATGTCATTCACTAAAGGCTTTACGTATAAGCTCTCAAGTCAAAAAACATTTAGTCTGTGTCAGAATATTTTCCCTTCAAACAAAATGTAAAAGTGACACATATTGATTAGCATTGAGAAATAATGAAGTATCAAAAACATTTTTTAAGCAGTACAAGAGAGTTCCAATATGTACTTTCTTTTCCTGTTTACGATATTGATTAAAAGCAGAGAGTAAGTGAGGACCTCAAAGTCCTAAAGCCTCCAATATAAAAGATTTTGTATATTTTTTATAATCTCAAAATAGGTGATCATACAAGTGATCAGTCTTTAAAATTGTATCCAATTCATGAGCAGTAGATTCTTGTTTCTCAAAAAGTCTGACATCACCTTCAGGTGATCATCAAAGTCATACTACTAATTCTCATCATTTAAAAACATCTCACGACATATAAAAAGTATATCGAAAAAGCTTAATCCTTGCAAAACAAAGGGTATACTGAAATGAAATTTTAAAACGCCTCACTATAATATAAACAACAGAATTTACTTCTTCTCAAAGACGCTAAACCAATACTCAGCAGCTCATGTTACAATAAGAGTTGGCATTAAATATGCTGCAACATAATTGCCTGAAAAAACCCTAGGAAAAAAGGAGAAAAAATTTCTGCTCAACATTCCCAAGTTTCACAACCACGAAGTACGCCTTTTTAATCTTTCCATACTTGGAAGAACAGCTAAAGAAACATCTTCTTCGTAGTTCAACTCAAATCATGCTCACTCCGCATAATCACAAACAGCTAAATATGGTTCAACGCCGTAAACACACATTCACTTAGCAGTTAATTCTAATGCTTTCAGTTCATCTTTGGATAAAATCTTTGATCATCCATATCAATCAATCACAACAAATTTTCATCATGGTTTTAAGACTCTAAAAACTTCTTTAAAAACAAGCTCCTTCATAGATGAGTGACATAAGGCTTCAATGATAAATACTACATCACAACTCTCAGAAGAAAAAGAAGATAAATCGTGAAAATTTCCTTTCGTATAAACTACACCATTTTCTGGTGAATAAGATAGTTGTTCGTCAGATAAATCACATCAAAAATATGTATGCTCAGGATAATGCGAATACAAATAACCACTGTTATGTCATCTTCAACAAGCCAACTCCAAAATAATTCATGGCTGTTTTGGTAAAAAAACCGAGAGTTTCTTTAAAGGCTCACACAAGTCGCTTTTATGAAAAACACCTCACAAAGAAAATCACATGTGCAAATATTTGCGATCATGCACCAAAGAATAAGCAAATTGATTCGCTCAATAATAATTTTGAATCGCAGCACCATCAGTAATAAACGACGAAATCTGGTCAAGATCAATTATTGAAGCAAGAAAAAATAAATCATGTTTCATGTTTCACATAATTATATATGTAGTGATGCAGAAAAACAACTCAACCAAAAAAGAAAAATAAAACTACATGCTAATCCGAAATCAAATTTTTATGTAAAAATGTAACAATTTGTATAATTTGATCTTGCATGTTTTGATACAAACGAAAACCTTGTGGTCAATATTCAAATAACGGTGGCAAATAAACATTTGAATAGTCGGAATATATCTCATGATACAATTCTTGGTCAGCAAGAAATACTTTGTGAGTTAGCATACTATAGAAAAAATGCATAACTAATTCAATTAACTGATTTAATTGATGCCCCACTCAGTCATCTATTGAAATATATTTTAATCACGATCCAAGAGTCTTAATGTATTGTGCAGGGAGGTGAAAGTCGTCACCAGTTTCAGAAAAGTATGTTGCAGCAAATTCATAAGCCCAATCTGGATTTCCTTTATTCGTTAAATTTTCTAAACATGAAATCATATACTTCGTTTCCTCTTTAGCAATATTAGTAATTTCAATAATCAGTTCTTTACGTTCTACAAAAGATTCAGAAGCAATTTCTCTTTTAAAAGCAGGTAACAAATCAGTCACATCCCATAATACTTTCTCATCACTACCTAACGCAATATTTTCATGTATCTCAACTAAAGTCTCCTTAGTCCAACGAAATTTTCTCAAATAATCTGAACAAAACTCTTCTATAATGGTTTGTTGAAAGCCTAAATACGCTTTCGTATTAGCAAATGACTCTATACTTGGCAAGTACTTAGCCTGGATCAATGCAGTAGCTGTCTCCTGAATAAAAGTCGGTCAACTTATAAGTTCATCATCCGCATGGGAAAGAATAATATGATGCAAATCATGTTCAAGATGTACAAACATATTGGCATAACAAAAATACTTTTCTAATAAGATTTCATCATCTTTAAAAACTGAATGAATAGCATTTGGATGCATAGGCAAAGTATCTAACTCTAAGATTCTTACTAATTCATCTTTAGTGAAGGGGGTGCTCCTTAACTGTTGAAGAACAGCTCATCTCTCATAACCAAAACAGACATCTCTATATGATAAAAGATCTCCATAAATAATTCATTCATGCATACCAAAATGAAATGTCGATTCTCATGGAAAAGAATAAAGACCTTTATTAATCAAAAAAAATTGCGTATCATCACGCATATCCAACAATCTTCATAGTCTTTCTACTTCTCAGTATGTGCATAATTCTTTAGCTCATCATCAAGTATAATCTAGAGAAATTAATCAGAGTTTTTCTATGCTGTTAGTATGAAAATAAAAAAGATACTATACAACAAATACAGATTAAAGCAAGTTTATTCGAAACTTTCTTCAGCATCTAAAGGATCAAAGAAAAGATGGAACAAAATAATGTTCCCTATATACACAAAGCAAGAAAAACCAATCAATAAAATTGCGTTCGTAAATGAGATCAAAGAAAAGACTATTCACACAGCAATGGCTTGAAAAATAATCATATAGCTAGCTCAATCGTCTTTAGATAAGTCGCGCTGTTCTTGATAGGCAAACTCATGAAATAGAGATAAACATCCTATTAAAAACATCACTCACATAAGAAGAATTCACGTAATTCTTAAGTAAAGAACATGTTGCAAATTGGAAGAAACAAGAAAAATAATATGTAGAAACATTCAGCCCAGATAGATGATTGCTAACGAGAGAGGAAGATGTAGCATAGTCCAATGAGTGATGTACTTCATTCAAGATTTTTTAAAAGGATTATGCCCAATCACGTCAAAATACAACCACCAGATTGCTATCGCCAAAACAAATCATCAACCAGACACTAAAACAGTCTGAAGTGTATGAATTGGAGCTTCACTAGCTCAAGAAATCAATCAATAAATCATTTCTGCTAACACAATAATAATAAACAATCAAAATCTTTCTGATAAATGTCATTGATATAACAAAGATTTACTTCATGAAACATAAGGTAACATTAAAATTCATAACAAGAAAAGAAACATACGAAGTTGAAAACCAATCTCTTGAGCTGATCACACAGCAAAGAAATAGATAATCAA
>JAHDCT010000069.1 GCA_020629735.1 bacterium
GAAGGAACATTATGCCCATATTGCTGATAAGCCGTTCTTTCCAAGTATTGTATCCTATATGCAATCAGCTCCTGTTATCTTTCAAATTTGGGAAGCAGAAGGAATTGTTGATATGGTAAGACATATGATTTGAGTAACTAATCCTACTGAAGCTCAACCTTGAACTATCAGAGGTGATTTCGCTGTAAGTATTAATGGAAATATTATTCATGCATCTGAGTCTGATGAAGCAGCTCAAGAAGAAATCGCAAGATTCTTCTCAGCTGATGAGATTCAATCTTATTCTAGACCTGATGAGGGATTCTTATATGAATAAGAAGGTAAACGTGAGACTATTTATTATATCTAAATAATTACTATGAAAAAAGATACACATCCACAGTATCACACGTGAACACAAGTAGTTTGTATTTGTGGTCATACTCACACAATTAATGCTGCTGTTGCTTGACCAATTAAGGTTGAAAGTTGTCCAAACTGTCACCCAACGTATACTGGTAAGGAACAAAATTGTGAAAGGACGTATGGAAAAATTCCTTGAGAAGCAAAAGAGAATCCAAGAAGCTCAAAAGAAAGCAGCTTAAGTTTTTATGTAGCGAGGTATTCTTTAGATCTTTGTTTCCATGAGAGAACAAATCATTGCTAAGTATGTTGAAGCTGAGCATGTATACGAAGTAATTGGTCATAACTATTGGATTTTTATCCAATCTGCAGCTAAGTATGTAGGTTTAGTTATCATTCTTTGACTTGTGTATGTGTTTGCAATTAGTCCTATGCAACAACCCTTTTTGCAAACTATTTGGACTGTGTTGTGATTGGCTTTATATGGAATGTGTATGTACGAACTTTTTGATGAGTACTTAGATGTTCTGTTAATTACTGATAGATGACTTGTTTTGTTTCGTCGGGAATGACTTTGGAACCAAAGAACTGACTCTTTTCAATGGGTTTCTATTGAGTCTGTTAGTACTGTTCAAGATTCCTTTCGAGATAGTCTCTTGTGAAAATGAGATCTTAAGATTAAATTAGAAGATACCATCACTACCTTTAAAGACGTTGCAGAACCTGCACATGTGATGCAAATGATTCTTGAATATAAGGATAATATTCTGTGAAGACAAAACTATATGGAGAATGAGACGAGACAAGAGTGAGATAAGTATAATTTGCTTATAGAAGCTCTTTGAGAAGTTGTTTCTGACTATGTTGAGAAGAAACATGAGAGGCAATATTAGTTGTTTCACTTAATTTTAATTTTTTTTATTGTTACATTATGCAAGGTCATATTAGTGCCATTAGAGGTATTGTAATTGATATGAAATTTGATGATCAAATTCCTAGTATTTACGATGCTGTAGAAGTGGAAGCAAAAAACTCTTCTTGAGACACAGTTGTTATTGAAGTTCTTCAGCAATTGGAGGATGGATATGTTAGATGAATTGCTATGAATACAACTGATGGACTTAAGAGATGAGACAAAGTTGTATGATCTGGTAGCCCTATTAAGGTTCCTGTTGGACCTCAGGTGCTTGGTCATATTTTCAATGTATTGGGGAAGACAATTGATAATACTCCTGATGTAACTGGTGTGGCTAATTGGCCAATTCATCGTAAGGCTCCTGCTTTTGAGGAATTGAGTACAAAAGCTGAAACACTTGAAACGTGAATCAAAGTAATTGACCTTCTTGCTCCTGTATTAAAGTGAGGTAAAGTTGGTCTTTTTGGATGAGCGTGAGTTGGTAAGACAGTAATTATCCAAGAATTGATTAACAATATTGCTAAAGCTCATGATTGAGTGTCAGTCTTTTGTTGAGTTGGAGAAAGAACTCGTGAAGGAAATGATTTGTACCATGAAATGGTGGATGCGTGAGTAATGGATAAAACAGCTATGGTATTTGGTCAAATGAATGAACCTCCTGGACCGAGAGCTAGAGTTGCGTTGAGTTGATTGACTATGGCTGAGTACTTCAGAGATGAAGAAGAAAGAGATGTACTTTGCTTTATTGATAATATTTTTAGATTTACTCAAGCTTGAGCTGAAGTGTCTGCTCTTCTTGGGCGTATTCCTTCTGCGGTATGATACCAACCTACTCTAGCATCAGAGATGGGACAATTACAGGAACGTATTACTTCTACTAAGAAGTGATCGATTACTTCTTTCCAGGCTGTGTACGTACCTGCTGATGATCTTACTGATCCAGCTCCTGCGAATACCTTTGCCCATTTGGATAGTACAGTTGTACTAAACAGAGCAATTGCTGCGAGAGGTATTTATCCTGCGGTAGATCCATTGGATAGTACTTCTACTGTATTGAGTGAAGATATTGTATGAGAAAGACATTATAAAGTTGCTAAGTTAACTCAAGAAATCCTTCAAAGATATAAAGAACTTCAAGATATTATTGCTATTCTTTGAATGGAAGAACTGAGCCATGAAGATAAAATGGCTGTATATAGAGCGAGAAAGATTGAGAAATTCTTCTCTCAACCTTTTCATGTTGCTGAGCAATTTACTGGAATGCCTTGAGTATTTGTTAAACTTGAAGATACAATTGAGTGATTTGAGAAGTTGGTTAATTGAGAATGTGATGATATTCCTGAAGAACACTTCATGTATAAGGCTACTATGACAGAAGTGATTGAAAGCCGAGAAAAGAGTAAAGTACCCGCATAGTTTAAATTATTCATTACATAGTGAAGCCGCGTTAAGCGGCTTTCTTTTTACCTCAATTAATTTCTGTGAAGAATTGACTGTATGAGATAGAAAATCGTTACGAAATAAAAGGTGATCCACATTCTTGACTTTTTTCTTTTCTTCAGAATCAATCTGATTATCCAATTCTAAAATTACCTGTTGAAGAAAGGCATCGTGATTTGTATTTGTCACATGAATTACTTCCCTGATCACAAGTTGACACAACGAAATTAAGCACTTATGATGATTTGCCGGAGCTTTTTTTTAGACTAAGAGAAAAGAATAAGGAGTTACTTTTACACCTACTTGATTTTTCAGATTGAGAAAGAAAGGAGTTTGCTTTCTGGAAGTGATGTGATGATACCATGTTGTTTGATCGCTTGTGAGAAATATCGCAAGAGCCTAGATTTCATCGAGATTCTCTGAGAAACTTAATGACTAAATCTTATTCAAATATCTGCCATCAATTATTCTGTCAATATTTTTTCCGTGATATTTTAGAGGTTACTAAGTCAAGAACTTACTATATTCAAGATGAAAATGGTTTTTCTCTTTCTTTAAATGCTCTAGATTGATTGCCTTGAAGAACTTTTCTTGAGTTGGAAGTATTAACAGAAGAAGAGGGTATTACTTCTGCTAAAGAGCTTCTTTGAAAAATGAGTGATGAGATATCATCTTATCTCACTTTAGAAAAAACAGATCCTTACCCTATGATGCTTATAAATTCTAAATTTTCATAAGTTTTTTCCTTATTTAACTTACTCTTTCTTGCACTCTTTTTGAAGATACATAAAGTGTTGTGGTTGATGAAAACACAATTTTGTTTATTGCGTTTTGTTCCATTCATTTTGATAGGACCTATGTACTCATGATAAAGGTCTCTAGCACTTATTTAATTTGTTTTTTTTCGTTATGAACCCACTCAGTATACTTTGGATTGAGATTATAAAACGCCCGATTTTTAACTTACTTCTTATTTGTTTAGCTTTATTTTGATGAAATCTTGGTTGGGCAATTATTGTTTTGACCTTATTCATTAGATTGCTTTTGATAAAGAACTCAGCAGCAGCTGCTAACATGAGTTCAGGAATGCAAGACATGCAACCTAAAATGAAAGAAATTCAAGAAAAATATAAAGATGATCCTCAGCGTATGTCTGAAGAAATGATGAAAATTTGGAAAACATCTGGGTCTAACCCTTTGAAGTGATGTTTCACTATGTTGATTCAAATTCCTGTTTTTCTTGGTCTTTTTTATAATGTAAGTGATATTGCTCAATCTAAGGTGACAACTGAAGCTTATAGTTTCCTTAGTGGTTTAAATGTTGATCTTACACAATTGGTAACAAATTTTTACTGAATTGATTTATTACTACCAAATAACGTTCTTTTGACGATTTTAGCGGCTATTTTTATGTTTGCTCAAATGCAGATGATGACTGCATTGAGATGAAAGACTGCTACTCCATCAATTCCTGGATTATGATGAGGTAAAGAGTGAATGCCAGATATGTCAAAAATGATGTGAATGATGAATTATGTAATGGTTATTATGATTTGATGATTTGTTTGGTCTATGCCAGCTTGAGTATGATTGTATATTTTAACGACTACTCTCTTTGGAGTTTTACAACAGTTGTATCAAAATCGACCTTTAGTGTATGCGAAGTTTAGAGCTATGACAGGTAAATCATCTGCACCTGAAATTATTGAACCGTAAATTGATTTCTGGTTTTGTATATTATAACATATTTTTCTTTAATGACCATATCCTTGAGATGTGGTTTTTTTATTTTTTGTTTTTTGTGGAGATACTCTCTATTATTGTAGTAGATTGTTTTTATTCGTAATTGTGGTGAAATGGTTTTTCAGGCTATTAGTAAATGACTTAGTTCTTTATCAAAGACTACTAAGGATTGAGCCAAAAGTGCATTTAAGACGTGAACGTGATTAGCAAAAAAAGCGACGAGTCCTTTACAAGGGGTCTCTAAAGCTATGTCTAAGTATGTTCCATGAATGTGAGAAGATGCTGATATATGGCATATAGTTGAGCAAAATTTTCGTGTTGAAGAATACTGTAATGAAGCCCTCCGTTCTTGACTTATTAAACTGAAAAGTTGAGCTAAGAAAGTTAAGTTACCTAAGCAAAAGCTTGATGCATTGCTCCTTTGATTGAAATTAGTTTTCGCTCAAGCTTGAGAGGAGAAAACGTTACAAAGAAGCTTTAAGATGAGTCTTTCTTTGTTGGATGAATGGAGCTGAAAACTTTGAGAACAAGTATACACTACTTACACTGATTGAACTTGGACGGCTTCAAAAAAAGTTACTTTAACTAAGAAGCAAAGTGATTCTGTTAAAGAAGTACTTTGACTTGTTGAAAAAGATATGGAGGTGCTAGTACATAGACTCGAAGATATTAGTAAGTATCTTAGCCCAGGCTTTGAAGGTGGTTTTCATATTCGTGATGATATCAAAAAATGGAGAGAAGATGCAAGTAATCATGTTGATCATCTTATTTCACTTAAATTTGATATTGTTACTCAACAAAAGAAAATTGTTTATCTATTGCTAGAGTTAGACAGATTGTATGCAAAAAAGAAGCATCATAATAATGTCGTACTTGAAAGTAAAATAGAGAATATCACTAAAAATCTTATTCCTTCTCATCAAACAACGCTTAAGCAATTGCATGAGAAAGTAGCTTGAATTGAAGAAACTATTTCATCTGATTTTACTGCCCTTAACACACAAATTGATGCTTGGGTTGAACATATGAACTCATGGCATGCTGAGAACGTTGAGGTAAGCAAGAAGTGAGTTCTCGCTTGAAAAAAGAAGAGTGTATCTTGAGAAAAGAAGTATCTTACTTCATTAAAGAAATTGCAAAAGAACTATAAAAGCTCAACGAGCTTGATGGCGAAGAAAGGCTTTTCTGATGCGAAGAAGATTGATGCATTATTTCATGAATCAGATGACATATTCGCTGCTAAAAATTCCCTTCTTGTGGATAATCTAACTCAAGTATATAGCTATTTGTTGTGATGAATAAAGGACCAAGACATGTATGTTGCTCTTTACGATGAGTTAATTCATCTTTCTTATGATAAAATGACTATTGCAAAAGAAAATTCTTTGCAGACCCGTTTAGTTAATCGTATTAATAAAAAGCAAGTTTCAACCCAAGAAAATCTTCTTAAAAAGCTGGGTATGTTAAAGAAAAACCATTCTGTTACCCTTGCTGGTAT
>JAHDCT010000070.1:0-3118 GCA_020629735.1 bacterium
TTTTAGCAACACGAAGCTCTTGAGATAAAGCCGAAGCAACTAAACGCATAGAAAAAAATGAAATTAAAATACAACTATTACACTAAGAAAAAACAAAGTAGTAAAAATTATATAGAAAATAGAAAACGAAACTAGTAGTAAATATATTATATAAATAGTTGACTTCAAAAGAAGTATTGACTTTTTTCAATTATCAATTATCAATTAAATTCTACTTTTCAAAAATACTATAAAGTAGACTATGGGAACAAAAATTACAAACCTCTAAAATTAACTAAGACCATGCAAGAAACCTTGTTATTAATTAAATCCATGATGATTCTAGCCGCAAAATTAAATGGCTATCACGCAACTTTAATCGTAATCATTGGGCTTTTACTAGCTTTCTGGGCAGCAGTACAAGCAGGTTATTTTGGAAAAGATCAACGATGATGATTACTGCATTAAAAATCGGACTTCTCTGTATAGCACTACTCGTTATTTATCTAATTATTGAGTTTATCAGCCCAGATGAAATGTTCTAATCTAATCATTTAGAACCTCTTCCCTAACTACCGAGAACCAATGAAACAACGCTGTACATCAGCAAAAACGCCTATAGAGGAACCCTCCTCGCACTAGGCATTTTTTTTTTAATAGAAAAGATACGATCATAATCTCACTTCAGTAGCTCACTCTTCAACAGCAATCTCTCGATCATCTGACATTCACATACTTAAGGCAGAAAAATGATATTTTTGTTTTAAAAGAAAAGCTCTTTTATACAAGTTTCTGGTTTTTTCTTGATCTCAATGCTTTCACATAAGCATGCATCATTCAAAAAGCAGATGTCCCTTCTTTTTTACATAATCAATTGCTTCTTCAATTTCTTCCCGAGAAAATCAATACTTTTGTTCTTCTCAGGTTCCATTAATTTGCAATAGAATTCTTTGTTGAACTCAGAGTGATTTCGCGACAGTATCTAACCTATCTAAAAGGGCAACACTATCCACAGATTCAATAAGATCAAATGCCTTAATTGCTGGTTTCACTTTATTCTTTTGTAAATGACCAATTAAATGAAGTTGAGCAGAAAGATCCTTTTTCTTTAAGGCAGTATGTTTTTTCATTCATACTTGTACTCTAGACTCACCTAAGCTATTAATTCATCACCTAACAACATCTAAAGTCTCTTCAACAGAAAGATACTTCGTGACAGCTAATACAGTTACATCTGGATATTTTTCTTTCAAAGTTCTATATTTTTCAAAGCAATCCATGAATAAAAAAGTGAAGGAGTGAATAAGTAAATGAGTGGAAAAGAACATCATATCTTTTTCACTTATTCACTTTGTAACCTATTTACTTTATGTGGTGTTCTGCTCTTAATTTTCCCAAAATCCATTCATCATAAAACACTCAATCCACACAAACAGCTTCCTGTAAAGTTCATTCAAGTCTAAATCAGTTTTTTTCTAATACCTTTTTAGATCATGGGTTAAGAGAATAGACAATTGCATAAATACGATGGCAATCTGCATACCTAGAAAAAATATGGGAACATACAACATCAACAATACGAGTCATATATCACTTTCATCTATATTCTTTTCCTAATCGATATCACAAATGAAAATTATGCTTCCACCTTCACTGCTTTTTTATACTTCGTCACAAATTACCCGCATACTCTTCGTCAACATAAATTCACAGATTATGTTCACCGTCCGGAAGTCCCTTAGCTAATTGTTCCTGTGAAAAGGTAATAAACCATTCAGCATCTTGTACGGTATATGGATAAGGAAATTCATCTCATAGCTTCGCTGACAATCACACTTCATCTGCTAATGTTTGCAAACGCTTAACATCCCCATGAGAAATCGGAGCCAAAAATATTTCATCAGAAACGAAAATTTTATCAGCCATTTAGGCAACTATGAGATTTAAAATCTTATCCTGTATCCAAATTACTTTCTTAATTTCTTTTCCATCTATCCATTTAGCAACATTTTCTATTCATTGAGCTATTTCAAGAACTTCAGATTCAGTAAGTCCAGCAGAAATCTCTGTTTTTCATCTTACTTTTCAATTAATCTGAATAGGAAGTACAATATGTTTAGCCTGAATTTTTGATTCATCATAAACTGGCCAATGACTAAAATGAACATCAGTAGTTTCCTCTAATCATATCCATAGGTTTTCAGCTAATTGAGGAGCAAATGGTGCTATCAATTGAGCAAGCATCTTCAGTTGATCTTTCGTAATTGCTTTTCTTTCATACACCTTATTTGTCAAAATCATCAATTTAGAAACCGCAGTATTAAATTTTAAATTTTCTAAATCATAAGTCATTCATTTAATCGTTTCATGGAACAGAGACTCGACGTCATCATCTTGTTCAAAGGAAATATCTCCTCATGTTTCAAGTAGTCTTTCTATTCTTTTCAAGAATTTATAAACACCGTTTAGAGCTGTATCACTCCATGGCTTATCAGATTCTACTGGTCACATAAACATCATATACGTTCTAACCGCATCAGCTCAATATTTATCAACTACCTGTAAAGGATCAACTCAGTTATTATATCTCTTTCACATTTTGCGACCATCAGCACCGAGCACCATTCATTGATGAACTAGTTTTGAAAATGGTTCAGGTGAAGAAAGATATCCTTGATCGTAAAGAAATTTATGAATAAAACGTGAGTACAGTAAATGTCCTACAGTATGCTCTTTTCATCAGCTATAAAACTCAATTGGAAACATCTTATCAGCTAGTTCTTTACGAATTAACTCATCAGGATTATGAGCATCTGGATACCTCAAGAAGTAAAAAGCACTACACATAAACGTATCTAATGTATCACACTCTCTTCTAAAAGAAAATTGTGCTTGCGGCAATAAAGTAAGTAACTCATCTAAAGCGCTATCATCATGATTTCACATATGACCTGCATCAATACGATGAATCTTTGAAGATGGAAAAACTGAAGCGTATGAATCTTTTATACCATCCGGAATAATATCATCTTTCAATCAGTAGACAATATGCACATTCTTTGATTTAAACAAATTCGGCTTGATAGCTTGAGCATGTAACGAAACAAATTTTTCTACATGATCCTTTCATAAATTCTTT
>JAHDCT010000070.1:3128-5935 GCA_020629735.1 bacterium
AAAAATGAGGCATCTAAAGTAGGCGCTACTAAGTAAATATCTTTACAACGTGGGTTTTGTTGAGCATATTGTACGGCAAGATATCATCCAGCACTATGTCCAACAACTAGATCCACATCATGAGCAGAAAGTTGACTCATAACTTTAGAGAAATCACCATCTTGAGCATAGCTATAGCTCTCAAAAATAACATTATAGCCATTTTTTTCTAACTGCTCAACTACAGAAGTAGTGCATGCAGTATCTCACACCTTGTTTCACCATCAATGAATCACTAACGCTTTTTTCCCTTCAGAACGTCTTGTCTCTAAAGCTGCAATGTAATCTTTATCTATTCTATCTAAATCATCTCCTTGATGAAAAAATCTATTCCATCAGAAAGAAGTCGTTCAAATACTTAAATAATGGTCAACATCCTCAATCGAACTCCATCGTAAGTCATGCTTACTTTGTTCTTTTTCAGAAATTTCTTGTCTTTCTAAACTAGCTAACTGAACAACAAATCTATTAGAAGTGTTAAGGTAGTTAATTCCTTTAGTCCAATGGTGAAAATCCACGTGAACAGGATTTCCTAATGGAGAAACAGATACAAAGTCTGTATATCATGTTTCTTCTATCACTTCTCTTTTAACAGCTTCCAAAAGACTCTCTCATTCATCAACTCATCATCATGGAAAAGTGACAACCTGTGTTCACTTATGTCAACAAACGAGCACTTCTTTTCCGCTTGGATCGAGTATAATTGCTGAAACAGTTGTAGTTGTAACATTTTCTGCTCATTCCTGTACACATAAGGAAGATCAGGCTCAATACGTATATCTATAATTTCAATCTGCTTCTAATTCAAAAGTATCATGAATTGTTTTTCAAACAGGAGTATATATTGGAAATTCTGGATGGTCTTCTAGAGGACTTTTACCAGTCGGAGTATAATTTTCTAAGTCTAACGGAAGTGTAACTGGCAATTCTTCATCAGGCACCAAGTGAGGCTTATCAGCAGCATCAAAATATACGGGAATTGGACTTCCCCAATATCTTTGTCTACTCACTGACCAGTCACGGAGCTTATACGTAATCTTTGATCTTCAAATACCTTGTCATGAAAGATACTCTGTAATACGAACTTTAGCTTCGTTATGAGATAGTCAGTTAAATTCTCCAGAATTAATCAGAATTCATTCACGAACAATATCAGTTCATTCAGCAATCTCTCATTCAATAACTGGCTTGATAGCAATTCAGTACTTTTGAGCAAATTCATGATCTCTTTGATCATGTGCTGGAACCATCATAACTGCTCATGATCCATAATCTGCAAGTACATAATCTGCATACCAGATATGAATAGCTTCATTTGTAATTGGATGAAGACTAATCAATCAAGAATCAACTCATGTTTTTTCTTTTGCATCCTGCTGTCTCTGGACAGACGTCTTAGCAAGAGTTTTTTGTCTATACTGCTCTACCTCTGCTCTCTTATCTGATGACAAAAGATTATCTAATAAAGTATTTTCAGGAGCAAGAACCAAAGCTGTTACTCAATAAAGAGTATCAGGTCTTGTCGTAAAGCAGGTAATCACTTTACTTTCAGCACCTGAAACAACAGAAAAATCGATTTCAGCTCACTCACTTCTTCAAATCCAGTTCTTCTGAGCTAATTTAGTTTCCTCTGGCCAATCTATTAAATCTAAATCTTCAATAAGTCTATCTGCATAATCTGTTATTTTAATAAACCATTGTGGATGTTTTTTTTGAGTAATTTCAGACTTACATCTCTCGCACTTTCCATCAACTACTTGATCATTAGCCAAGACAGTCATACAAGATGGACATCGATTCACCCAAAGAGTATCTCTATATACTAATCACGCTTTAAATAACTGAGAAAAAATCCATTGAGTCCATTTATAATATTCTGGTTCAGAAGTATCAATTATTCTCGAATAATCAAAACTGATATCGAGAGCACGCAATTGATCTAAGTAATGTTTTTTATTTTCATCAGTCACTTGACGTGCAGGTTTACCTTGCTTCATCGCATAGTTCTCAGTCGGCAGACCAAATGCATCAAATCAAAACGGATTAAGGACGGTATATCATCTCATACGCTTAAACCTAGCTACCACATCATTAATCGTAAAAACTGATGCATGACCACAATGTAGTCACACTCATGATGGATAAGGAAACATAGTTAACGCATAATATGTTTTATCCTTTGCAGCATTCATTAAATCTGGAGCAAATCTATGTTCAGAAGAAATCATTTCAATCAGAATCAATAAAAAATCTTGCACTCAACGAGTGAATAGTACTTATAATTTTCCTTCCAATAATATCAAGTAACCGCATAATACCTCATAAATCTTCAAAAGGTCAGCACAAAGCCAAAGAGACAATAAGCTTGTTTCTGAACAACAAAAAAGTACTGTTAAACAGACAAAAAAATTAGTTTATCTTATACCTCATTATGGATCAAGAGTTACTTTCACATCTACCAGAAGAGAAAAAAAGCGAGCTTAATAGAGCAATTAAAATAGCAAATCGTCTATGAAGGGAGCAAGTGAATATAGAAATGATTATCCTCTACGGAAGTTACGCAAGAGGAGATTTTGTTGCAAAAGATCTCATCAAAGAAGGAAATCATACACTTTCCTATGAAAGTGACTTCGATCTCCTACTCGTGACAAAACAACCAACACAGGAAAAAAACGAACAGCTTGCAAGAGACCTTACAAGAGAAATAAATAAAGATCCAAATATCAAAACTCCAGTAAGCATTCTCATAGAAGACATCATTCACATCA
>JAHDCT010000071.1 GCA_020629735.1 bacterium
AATTGTTTTTACGCTAGAGGTGGTTTTTACTTGTGAGAAGATCATGTTGAGTGCTTCTTTTCCCTCATATATTTTGATTGAAGGAATTATGTGAGAACCTTTTATAATTTCCTGAAATAAAGGAACATTTTCTTTGAGTAACTCTTTTTTTCTTTCTTGATTGCTGATTTTGTCTTGCATAAGGGCTATAACTTCTTGAATGCTTACTGCATAGAAAATCCATGTGTTGTTTTTTTTGCTTTTGGATATGTATCCATTTAGTTCTAGCTTTTTAAGAATATCGTAAATACTTGTTCTTGGGTGGTTTGTTTTTCTTTGTAAATGAGTTACAGACATTCCTCAAAACTCCAGACAGAGAAGATATACTTCTCTTTCTTTTTTCTTGAGTCAGATTTTTTTGAGTATATCATCTGGAGTATACATGTTGACGATTTTTGTCGACGAATAAAAATGGCTTAAAACTGATCTTATGATCTAATATTATGATGTTTTTCGACAAATGTCAATTTTTTTTGTATACATCATGTATTTATCCTTATTACTTTATGAACGTAGATAATAATTTTTCTTTTTCATTTTTAGAAAAACAATGATGTACTGATGACTGTACCGTTATTTGATGACATCCTCAGCTAGCACTATGATCTGCCTGAGAAATTCTTTTTAAACCACAAAAAGAAGCCTTTCTTGCTGCGGTAAAACTTTCTAAATTGCATAATGCGAAAATTTTGATCTGGATCTCTAATTATCAATCTCATTCACGTATTTTGTCATTACAGGTACCTCGTACGTGAAGAATGCGTTTAATGGATCTTCCCGATGAAATTAGGTCCCCATATCATTCTTACTTATCTAATGAAGATCATTTGTTACTTGAAGATATTGAGGTTGTTTTTCAAGATACAGCAAATGGTTTGGTTAAGTCATTGGTTTCATCGAAGAAGATTTCTGAAAGAGCTAGATCTTGTATCAAAAACGTTTTATTAGATACAAAAAATTGATGAAAAGCTTTATGTTGAGGAACTGCTCTTGGCTTTTTGAAACTAACTCAGAAGATGAATCGTCATGCTACTTGTATTTTATGATGCTTTTGAGCTGAAGAACACTGTGCTCATACTGATATTGTGAAATGAATTGTTGCTGCACATATTTATTTGTGATTTACACAACGTATTAATTTTGCTTATTTTGATCATGAAAAGGCATCTATCCCTTTGCATAAAACAGCTTGTGAGATAGTAATTTAGAATCAACTTTGAAGTTTTAACATTTTGGCATAAAGACCGTTGAGTTCTTTTAGTTGTTCGTGATTTCAACGTTCTTTAATTTCTCACTTATCAAGGAGAATGATTTCATCTGCTTCTTTTACGGTTTGGAGTCTGTGTGCTATGATAATTACTGTACGATCTTTGAAGAGGTTGTGTAAGGCTTCAGTTACTGCTTCTTCTGAGACGCTATCTAGTGCAGAAGTTGGTTCATCAAGGATGATTATTTTGGGATCTTTTAAAAAGATTTTAGCAATAGCTAAGCGTTGGCGTTGCCCTCAAGAAAGATGTATTCCTTTTTCTCCTATTTCAGTTTGTAATCCATGTTTAAAATCGAATATGAATTCACATTTTGCTAAATGAAGTATGTTGTGTAATTGAGCGTCTGAAATATTTTCTTGAATTGAGTAGAGGAGGTTTTCATAAATTGTTCCATCAAATACGTTTGGTTCTTGCTTTAGAAATCAAAGACTATTGTAAAAACTACTTAGTGAAATTTGAGATATTTTTTGATTGTCAATGACGATGTCACCTGATTGAGGACTTAAGTAACCAGCAATAAGTTTAATAAGTGTTGATTTTCCTGAACCAGATGGTCAAACGAATGCTGTCTTTGTTCCTCACTTTATGTCTAGATTAAAGTTTTTGAAAATTTTGTCTTCATTATATCAGAATACGATTTTTGAGAGTTCTATATTTCCTGACGTATATTGAAAATCGTTTCCATTTTGTAGTTCTTGAATTTGTTTCATATTATCAAATAGATCTCGTAATTTTTCAACATGTACGAACCTATCCATAAGTTTTCTTGATTGCACCATTATATCGTTAAATGAATGCCAAACAACGAGTGAAAGTCAGGTGATGAGAACAAAATCTGAGAAATCTGCATGTCATACTAATACATCTTGTCCAATAATTCGTGTGATTCGAACAATATAGACGATTCATCAAAAGAAAACTGATCAGTCATATCAGAGACCTTGAAAGACTTTTTCTTTTCGTTTTATATTCCATCGATCTTTGTAAATTAGATCTCTTTTTTCTGATTCGTATTCATATTTTCCACTGGTGAGAATTTCAAATTTTGACATGAATCGCCTTACTGACATTCTGTCCATCTCAAGATCAATTTCTTTTACTTTTTTTCTCTTTTTCAAAGCTTTTGTAACAAAATAATCCAACCGATAGTATGAAAAGATTCAAAACGTGATAGTAATGAGATATATGTACGATAATTCTTGGGCTAGAATAATTACCGATGAAATGATTGAAACAATTTTTATTGAATATCCTCGTAAGAGTTGTGATCACATATCATTTCGATTACTGATTCCTTTTCCTACTGTTGAGATGAGCTTTCCTGTTCCGTGACGTTCAACATCATTGTTATCAGCTTGAAGAAATTTTTTGAGATATACTTTGTCTAAATAATTTTTGACGTTTCTTTCGTAGATAAATAATAATGGCTTGAAACAGACTTTGAGGAGAACGTGAATCACTAATGTCCCAATGAGAATTTTAGTCCGTAAGATGAATAGCTCTTTGTTGTTTGTTTCGATTGCGGTTGTTAACACTTTGAATATATACGGTAGAGCTGTGAAAAAGAGTCCTACTAAAACTGCATAGAGGAGTACTCCTGCCGCTGAGTAGGGAAATTTTTTGATAGGACTAAGTAATCTTTTAACTTTTTGAAACGTCGAAGTATTGAATGCTCCTTTTTGATTTGTTGTCATATGTCAATATATCATACAATAAAAGAAACCTATCGCTTAGTAGGATAAGAGAGTGACTTCGACTATTTGAGAAATTTACTTGGATAGGTAGAATAAGATTGTTCTTCTACTTCTTAGACTTATTTGATTTATGCCTTTGATTGATATTCAACATTTGACGTGGTGATACTCACAACAGAACCCTCTTTTTAATGATTTCAACTTTAGACTTCAAGAGCAGGATTTTTGTTTTGTAATGTGAAAGTCATGAGTGGGAAAAACTACTTTGGTAAAATTCTTGATTAGACAGTTTATGCCGCCAAGAAGAACTATTTTTCATGGTAAGGATGATATTTCAAGATATAGTAGATCAGAAGTACAAAAGTACAGAAGGAATATTTGAGTTGTTTTTCAGGATTTCAAATTAATTGATTGGAAAAATGTTGAACAAAATTTGTATTATCCCTTAAGTCTTACTCGTATGTCTGAAACGGAAAGAAAAAAATCTGTTGATAACATGGTAGAGCATTTAGGTCTAGAAAAACAAAGATCTCATTTAAGTCCAAGCTTAAGTTGAGGTGAGAAACAGAGAGTTTCAATTTGAAGAGCCTTGATTACTAATCCTGAGTTTATTATTGCTGATGAGCCCACTTGAAATTTGGATCGGGAGAGTTCCCAGCAAATTGCTGATTTGCTTATTAAGAGTAACAAGGAGTGAAATACTATTGTTGTTATTACTCATGATCAACAGTTGGTTGATTACGTTTCACAACGCCATGAAGTTAATGTTGTTACTATAGAATAATCTTTTACCTAAACAAAAATAAAAACATCCAATGGCTATTTTGTCAGAACAAAAGCTCTCAAATAGAATTAGAATTCAGCTGATTGAAAGGATCGCTGAAATTGATTTACCATGATTCTTGTTTCTTGAGATTGATGCTGCACTTTCTATGCTTAATTATTTTAAATTAAGTAATCTACAAAGAAATGCTGATATTTTCTTTACGTATTTAGATGAGCTTTCTTGTGAATATAATCATCATGTAGAAAAAATCTCAGAGAGATACCGTGCATCTGAAATATCTCATTTTGGTGAGAGTTGAGGCTTCCTTACTGATTATCTTATTTCTAAAAATTGTACATTAAAATTGCCGCAGAAGAGACTTATTGCTATTGAATCAGAGTACCGTGTCAGATGTTTATTGAGAATGAAAGAGTTTATTAATAGAAGAATTTATAATGAACATTCGTCTGTTTCTAGAGTTGATGTTAAATTGAGAAAAAAATCATAGTCAATATAAATGATTGATGTCTTTAGAAAAAACAGTGTGAAGTAATTAATTGACTTGTATTCTACTTACTTACAGTTGCAATTAGGTGAGTGAATGTTATTATGCTACCATGGTAATCACTAATTATTAATTATTTTGAGTATCATGCAAGAAGTCAATTACCTTATCATATTCTTTTCAGTACGTATTAGATCTGCTTAGTAATTGGCATCGTTCACACGAACGAGCTTTTTTTACAAATTACTTATCCAATCATGCATTGAGTTGTTAAATTCTTTAACCTAGAAAAAGGTTTTGGATTTATCGTTCCAGAAGACGGTAGCGCTGACGTATTCTTTCACATTACACAATGTGTAGAAGATTACGAACCACAAGAAGGAGATGATGTTTCTTTCACTATCTGAGAAGGTAGAGATGGTAGATCAGCTGCTCACAATGTTTCTCCTGCTGGAGGATCAACAGGTGGATCTACTACTGGTGATGACGACGAAGAAGAAGAACAAGAAGAATAATTTCTTCTCTAGGATCTTAAAAAAAACTCCCTTTAGGGAGTTTTTTTTAATTTTCTTATCCTATGATGAGGAAATAACTTCTATATGTTTAAAGTTTTCTTCTGATATTCATGTAAGTGGAATGTTTTGTATGGTGTCTTTTATGCTTATATATTGGTTTGGAGAAAGTATTTTGTCTTGGAGTGATCAGTCTCCTTTTTGCTGTAATACTCCATGTCCTACTCGATATTTTGCCATACATGATTTGTTTGATCAGACGCTAATATAATTGGAACTTTTGGTGAAGACATGTACTTTGTCCGGTTTTTTTCTAAAGTCGTTACTTTGGGTGGCAAATTGGATAGCTCTGTCATATAGTACTCCTAATAAAATTCTGTCTTTTTTCTCTTGCTTGTTTAATTGAGTGAGATCTTCTTTTCCTTTTCGTTGTATATTGAATTCTGACATACGAAGTTTTCTTTCTTGTACTGATGGATCAAGTTGATCGAACTCTTTTTTCATGTCTGGTACAGCACTTTTGAGACAATCGAAATATTCCTTTGGATCAGGATAAAAGTCAGCATCTGTTACTACTTTTACTGTTACCTTATCTGGTAAGTATTTTTCTCGGTAGGTGAGGAGTTGTTTGAATGACGAGGTATAGGCTTGTGTATCTTGTGTTGGAATATTATCAAGGATTTGCGGCGCGAGTTCGTGAAGATAATAGACTATAGTAACTCCATGATCATAGGTTTTTGCTATTGGTGCTATATACTCTAAGAGATAGGCTATATTGAAAAATTCACCTCGATCAACATTGGGAGCAGAATCAAGGTGCCGTAGCTTGTATCCTCATTGAGGGAAGAGAATTTGCAGTGGAAGCTTGTTTTTATGAGCATATTCTACTGCTTTCTTTGTGCGTGTATGAACAATGTCATTTGCCTTTCGTTTTCTGAATGGTTTTCTTAGGAGTTGTTTATAGTGAAATTCTTGTTTTCCTACTTTAGAAATGAGTTGTTGTTGGTGGGGAGTTAGAGAAAAATTATTGAGTATGTTCCACTTTTGATCAAGGAAGTTTTGTACGTTTTCTGTTGAAATATGCATGAGATGCAA
>JAHDCT010000072.1 GCA_020629735.1 bacterium
AAATCTTAAAAAAATCAAAAAATATGAATAAGTTTTAACAAAGGAATTAAATTTCCAAAAAAAAAATCAAAAAAAAAAAATTTATTAACTTTGTTTTTAAGAATATTTCTTTGGATATTCATTTTCACTTGGCAAAAGCATTTTTAAATGGGATTGAAGCAGATTTAATTTTCAATTAAAATCCTAAGGATTTTAATTTACCGAAATATAAACACTAAGAAATATTGTACATAGAATGTTAAATGATACTAAAATAGAAAGCCATGCATAGTGAGATGATATTAATATTGGTAATAGCCATTAGCGGATTGATTATTTCAACTTCCTCATGCAATGTAAAGGAGAACAGGTTCAATCATATATCAGTTTTGTATGACATTACCGATGAGCATATTGTAAAGCCCGAAGGTGAAAGTATTCTAAATGTGTCTGGTTCTAACGGTATGAAATGGTGCGGAATTGATTTCTTGTTTTCAACCATAAGCGACGTAGAGTATGGGGCTGTTGATAGAATAATACTTGAACCCGCGAATGAGTATTTCAGTAATGCGATGGTGAGAAAAAAACAATTAAGCAAATTCAAGGAAGAGCTTAACGCGGCAATCTCTAAACAAGAAGTGGATGGCAAAAGATACTCCATTATATACCCTGTCATTGTTAGAGAAGCCAACCGACTAGCACAACAGTCCTCAGTACAGAGTAAGCACCTTATTGTTTACTCTGACTTGATGGAAAATTCACCCGGGTTTTCTCTTGCGTCTTATCGTGTAAGCAGTGGAACGAGTGAATCTGATAAACTTATGCATAAGTTACAATCTCAGTATGGTGTTACCCTTGCTGATTCACTTGAAGGTTTGCAGGTTCATTTTATATACACTGCAAGTGACTATAAAGATTCGAAACGTTTCTCAGCTATTGCCTCTATGTATAAAAGGTTTTTTCAAGAACGAGGAGCTACAGTAAATATTTCAGCAAATCTCTGAGTTCATGAATAGGCTTGTAATGATATCCAGCAAGGTTCTTCGTTTTACTGGGGTAATTCTTTGGAACCTTCTGGGTGTCATTTTTAGAATTATAGTTGCGCTAATGTATTTACTCACGAAGTTATTAGAAATCGGATTCCGACATCTTAATAAGGCACTTGAACTCATCATCCTTGGTGAGAACTATAAAATAAAATAAATATGACACGAACAGTTTTTGAAACACTTAAGGAAATGGGTGAAATCGTTTTTGCTTCCTTAGTCCCACTTTCTGACGCAATTTTTTCATTTGGGAAAAATAACCCACATGATTACCAAGCTCATTTTTTGAAAGAAAACAAATTACTTTCAAAAACAAATCAAGGCTTTGTCGTTACAGGTAAGAAACAGCTTTCGAAGCAGCTTTCGTATAGAAATATGCTCGTATGTGGGCAATCAGGTTCTGGTAAAACATCTTCAGTAATCATTCCATCATTACTAGCTATGAATACAAGTCTGGTTGTACATGACCCAAGTGGTGAATTATTTCATGCTACATCGGGCAGATTACAAAACGAAGGATACCAGGTTATGGTACTTAATTATGGTGATCCTGCTGCCTCAGTCGGATTTAATCCACTGATAAGAGCTCATTCGCCTTCAGATATCTCCAAAGTTATTTCAACACTTGTACGCGCTACTCTTGGTGATAATGCTAAAGACCCTTTTTGGTCTCTCCAAGCTATTTCTCTTATCTCTATTCCCATTGCCATTTTAGTAAAACAACAGAGAGAATATCTTAATCTGGCCAATGTTAGGCGTTTGGTCGAAGTGATGGCTGGTGATCCTAAGAAAATGGATAAACTGGTTGTTGGAACTGGTGATATGAAAATACTCGATAGTTATAAAAGCTTTATCGCTATGAGTCAAAATACATTTTCTTCGATTGCCGCAACAGCTCTTGCTGCTTTAAATCTGTTTCAAGATGAAAAATTGGCATTAATCACTTCTGCGGATTCGATTGATTTCAGGCAGTTTCGTAAAAAGAAGACCGCTCTGTTTATTCAATCGCCTACAATCGATATGAAGTATTATGCGTCGGTGACCAGCATCCTTACTTCTCAGCTATTTGGTACTGTAATGAATGAGCTCCCAAAAAAAGGAGAACATGACATATTTTTTCTATTAGATGAAGCAAGCTCATTAACCATACCGAATTTACCTATTGTTATTGCTAACATACGAAAATATAATTGTGGGATTATGTTGATTGTCCAAGACTTCGCTCAATTGCAGCGAGTCTATGGAAAAGAGGACGCTGAAAGTATTCGCACTAACTGTTATACCAAGCTTTATTTCTCCGGGCAAAGTCTCCAGACTGCACAAGAACTAGAAAAGATACTTGGTAAATACACTTTTGTTGATGAGCATAACAGAAAGCAATCTCGCCCTTTAATGACTGCTGATGAAATTCGATCTATGGATATTGAAAAAAGCCTCATTATATGTGGGCATAATCGTCCAATACTAGCTCGAATGACTCCTTTTTATAAAAACCGAAAATTCCGGAATCAAGTTCTGTTGCCTCCGCCCAAGGTAGTTGGAGATATAACTCAAGATGAAGTGGCTTTTTTACCACTTACTAAATGATGGCAGTATGCAGTATAAAAATCTAAAGGATTATTTGACTAAAAGTGGCGTTCTAAAAGGCACACCTGATCAAATAGAGATTGCAAAAGCTGAGTATCGACGTATTTATCAGCGGGAGTACAAAAGAAGAAGACGTAGCCAAAACAAAGAAATTTCACTTCTAATTAATACTAAATTGCATAAACGGTTACTGAGAGTTTCAAAGAAAACTGGCACAACGATACAAGAGGTAATTATCAGGTCACTAGAAGAGCAGCAATATTCTTTTGTTGAACTTTATGACCGTAAAGTTCTAGAGAAGCTAATTCAACTTTTGGCAAACATCCATTCCGAAATCACGTATATCGCTGATAAGGGTATCTCAGATACGCCATCATATAATGACGTACAAAATAAAGTGTTGATGATTGAAGTATTCTTCATGAGAATGCTCCAAGTGCAAACAACATCTCATTCTCGAAGTACATGTACCTAAACATTATGTGAGTTATGATTATAAAATCTATGTCACGGACTACAGGTGGAGGAAACATCTCTGGACTTATAAATTATATGTTTCGAGAAGATAAAGTAATGAGTCAATTCAAGTATCAAACACGGAATGGAGAATTTCTTCCTCACTCTATAACGCATTTATTAAAAGGAAACTCACTTCGAGAATGGGCATCTGAATTCGAGCATTGCAGAATGCAAAGAAAGTATAAGCGAAAAGGTGCCGTTGAACTTTATCATGATGTAATATCTTTTGCGAAAAGTGATAATCACTTAATAGATGATTCTTTACTTACGGATATCACTCGCCAATATATCAGACGACGAACGCCGAACGCTCCAGCAGTAGCGACATATCATACTGACACCGATCATTATCACATTCACATAGCTATTGCAGGAGTTCAATACGCTTCTGGCTTAGCAAACAGAGTGTCAAAACAAGATTTTGCATGTATCAAGCAAGAAATGGAGATGTATCAGCAGATGTATTATCCTCAATTGAACAATTCGCGAGTAGAGCATGGTGGATATTACAAAACGAAAATTAAAAACCGCCAGAAAAAGCATCATGAATTTGTTCGTAAAAGCATTCAGAATGCCCTTGACGTATCAAGTACAATGGAAGAACTCAAGCAGCTTCTTAATGATGCACGAATATCATTCTACGATAGAGGCGAATTAAAGCATTACGGTGTATCCTATGACGGTACGAAGTATAGACTCACAACTCTTGGATTTGAAAAGGAGATCAATCATTTGATTAAAGAAGAGAGTCAACTCATTGAATTAGATGCAGTTCGTAGTACCAATCAACGGGAGGTGCATATAAAAAGCCAACGCAATTTATCAAGTCGCCTTGAAGCTATTGACCAAATGTATAACGATTACATGAATGAGATAGCGAATACCCCAAGAAATGAAAAGAGTCTAAGTCTTGAATACGATTCACATGTTGACGAATCACTATCACTAGGTAAAAGCTATTCAGAGGAAAGAGAGCATTAATAGTTTAAATATGGACACTAAGAAAATATACGTTGGAAGTAATTTATCGAAACTAAGATGTCTAAGAGGGCTTAAGCAGGACACTTTGGCTCGTGCGCTTAATGTACCACAAACAGTATATTCACGTGTAGAGCGAAGTCTTACTCCTATTTCTCAAGAGCAGCTTTCGAGCCTTGCTCAAATTCTTGAGGCACCTGCCCAATTCATTTTACACGATGATGATTTCGTTATAGTTCGACCAGAGGACTTTGTCATTTCAGGAGAGCTACTCCAACAGTTCAAAGACATTTATGAGTCAAGAATTGTCGATTTGAAAGCTCAGCTCATTTTTCTTCAATCGATAATTGAAAAAACAGTCAGGCTTAAGGACAAGTAGGTATAAAGGACAAGGATAGAAAGACAATAATTAAAGACGAATTTATTGTCTTTTATCTTGTCCTTTATACGCATCATCGTCACTATATGTTGTGGAAGAATGATTTCAACGCATTTGTGTTACCTGTGATTATTTATGCTCGTTGCACTTGCGTTGAAAGTAATTTACAGCGGCTGTAGTGTAGGAAATAAGAAGGTAAATAAAGAACGTAACGATGATGGTTTGGTAATAGAATTACTGCAATGTAAGCTCATGTTGATGCAGGAAAGCGATTTTAGTAGTAATAGAAAGCAAAGATTGCATGTGTACAGGAATTTTATTCAAAATCCCTGCGCACATTCTAGAGGGGAGTAATCCCCTCAAACCCCTAAAAGCAATCGCAGTTATTTCTCTATTGCTCTTTTTGAATAAGAGTCCTAAGGAACTGAATCTCTCCCCAAAGCTTTTCATTTTCATTTTGGAGACTCAGAATATGTGCTTCGTATGAAGCGCGCTCTTTATCACTCAAGCCATTAATGGTATTGAGAAAGCCAGAGTAGGAGCAATTCTCGAATAATATTTTCTCATCAAATGTGATCAGCTTTAATGGATCAATATCAAAGACTGATGAAACATTTTCAATAACTTCTTTGTCGATTTTCCGATTTCCAGTTTCAATGTTGGAATATGCTTTTTGACTAATGTTAAGCTTCTTAGCCATATAGTCTTGCGAGAAGCCTTTAAGCTCTCTAATCTTTCTGATGTTTTCTCCAATTTTAGTACTTGTGATACTCATGTCTTAGATTTTTCTTCAATGACAAGCTAAAAATACCACTTCTAATTTAGAATTGTATACTTCTATGTTAGAACATTAGAATATTTCTACGGGGTGCCACCTAAGTTAGTTTTGTTCTTATTCATTTAAATCTAAGTATCATGAAACAATTACTATTAGCCATTTGCCTTTTGTCAATTGGTTTTCTTCATGCCCAGTCATATCAACAGGGGGATAAGATTATAAGTGCTGGAGTAGGTCTGGGTAGTTTTTATACCCTAGGACAAAAGACTCTTGTTCCTCCGATTCAAGGAAGTTTTGAATATGGCCTTTCCGAAAGAATGGGTGTTGGCGCTCTAGTTGGTTTTACATCTAGTGAGTTTCTGAGTGCGAAATACTCGTACACTTTTATTATCCTGAGAGTACATTATCATGTTTATGTTACAGAAAAATTAGATGTATATACATCTGGGGGTCTAGGTTATGCTAGAAAAAAAGTTGATTATTACCCATCTTACGCAACAGACACAGTTAGCGGAGGTTTTCCATATCTCGTGAATATCGGTACTCGCTACTATTT
>JAHDCT010000073.1 GCA_020629735.1 bacterium
GGGCTTGTCCTATCACTTATTGGTCTTGTCTTATTTCTTAGTACAAAGTTCTATACCCTAAGACATAAAGACGCAAGATGATATTGATTCTTCTGACGATCTATATTCCTCATTTTATTATGCATACTCCTCCTCTTTCAAGAATATTCAAGACATGTTGTATTCTGATTTTTATGAAAAACACGAGACATAAAGAACTATCTTCTTCTTATAAGTGCTTGATACATTCTCTATCAGTACCAAACAACGTATTCATTCTTCTCTAAATTACCAAGAACATAAACACCAAAAAACATTTAAGTATCGCGAAACTGCCCCAATGAAAATAGTCTTTTGACCAAACGATAGTATCTATAAGATTATTCAAACAATCAAAAAGATACCAAACTACAAACAAGCATTCATCGATATCCATAAAGATCATCGCCTTTTTCAGCACCAACGACGAAGTTCATATTTTCAATGAATCATTGCTGATCATAATCTAGATGTAATCTTTCTCTCGCGTTCATCGAAAACAACTGAATATCGAAAAAAATGAGGAAATCGCGTACAAGAAGAAGAAAAATGACATCGATTTTTACAACTCCTAAAAGATCCAAGACAAGCAGGTCAACAACTACTCAATTTTCACAAAGTTCTTCTGATCAAAAAGAACTATGTCTCGGTATTTGTACTCCTAGCAGAATTTATCGTACTTATTTCACTTCTTTATCTATTCTGGTCGCTTATTTCTCCCAAAGCAACCGTATATATAACTCCAGCCTATGATATAGAGCCACTTGTCTACAACTTCCGTTACTACCCTCTAGAAGATAAGCAAGTACACGAATTTCAAACCTATCTTTCGGTTCCCTATCAAAGAAAATCAATTCCTTATAGCTATGAGGCAAGTCTTCATGTACAAAATATGCAATACTCTCAAAAAGAAGCCAGATGAGTTATTGAATTACACAACACTTTTTCATACACCTATTCACTCAAAAACAGAACAACAATCGTGACTGACGAAGGGATCTTGTTCACCTTTGATGATAGGGTTGATGTTCCCTGATGATCAATTGAAAATCCTTGAAAAGCGAAAGTAACCGTAACTGCAAAAGCCAGCTTCGAGAATGGAGAACTCATTTGAGAAAGTGGAAATATTCCAAAAGGAAAATTAGTATACATTAAAAATCTTCCAGAAAGTCTCGAAGAAAAGAAAATTCGATGAGTAGCAGCCAGTAATTTTAAGTGAGGAAAGAACATAGAAACGTGAACAGTAATCGAAGAAGACATCAAGAAGATTGAAGAAAATATTCTCTCAAATATGGAAAAACAAAAAACAGCTTACGTAAATGCCTACGAAAGAGAAGACAACGAAGTTCTTCTGCCTTACCCAGATCTTTTTGAATTTGATATTCAGGAATTTGTAACTACCTCACAAATAGGAGAAGAAGCATCTTTCGTTGAAGGAAAAGTAAATACCAATATTTCATACCCCTTTATAACTCGAGAAAATCTTCAAAGGTGAGTAACAGATTACCTTTGACAAAGATCATGAGAAGATATTCAACTCACACAGTTTGATCGCAACTGAATAATCTTTTATGATTACATCTTCATGGAAGAGACCGAAAAAACCCCAGCGCATTATGTTATTCCAACAAAAGTTCCTATCATTAACATCTATAACATCGAAAAAGACACCTTATGAATTATCGGAGAAATAAAAGATAGAATTGCTTGATTAGATAAAGAGGAAGCAAAGAAAATCATCTTAGACTACCAAGAAATCGACGGAGCAGAAATAGAGATTTCACCAAGAATTTTCAATTTCATCCCATCAGTAAAAGCAAGAATCGATTTCAAATTCAAAGATCTCTAGGAAATTTGATTCCTAAATACATTAAAAGTACAATAATGTATGGTAAATCTAAAAGATCGAGTTATTAAAGATGTTTTCTATACACCTAACTTTGATGAACTACATCAAAGTGATGAATTTAGTAGTTGAAAAAATCGAATTAAAATAAGCCAGAAACAATCAAAAGAAACTGTCGATATACTTTGAAAAAAGAATGATTTTTATAAAATATTTTTTGAGAAAACATCATATAAACCTGGAGCAACATTTGATTTTCAAAAAATGAAAAAACGAATCAATAAAATTGATGAAGATTTCAATCAAACATACGCTAATGACCGAGCATATAATCAGAGATCTCCGACTGAATTTTGTGATTTTTACATAAAAAAACCACCAAAAAATTATTCAATCGAATACTTACGATCAAATGAGTCAATACGACTACGTGCACTCTTTAGAATAACTTCACCAGAAACATTATTCAAAATATTCTGACTACCCTTAGTTTTAAAAATGTGGTGGCGGGAATATAAAAACACAGAACCATTCTATCAAGAATGTAAAAAAATAATTATGAGAGAAATGCTAGAAAATGACGAAGATAATTTCGACACCTTAGTAAGAATAATCGCAGGTCAAATTAGAGTAACAAAGAAAAGTGATCAGCCATACACAGCACTTCTACAATACCAGATAGTAAAAGATCAAGAATTGTATCAGAATGAACATCCAGAAATAGAAACAACGCTATTAAAACCAACAACTCATATACCAGAAGATTGAGCAGTAACACAATGGTATGGAGAGGTATGAGAACATGAAGAACATAATCTCTACCTTGATTGACCAACAGCTCTAACACTCACTCACAAATGAAGACCAATCGCGTATGCAAGTTTTTTCGTACAAGAAGATGCACTCTTCATCAACCAACTACAAAGACATACGTATACAGTGTACGATAAACATTGAAGAGGGCATGAAACACGTGATCAAATTTTAGACACCATCAATCGAAAAGACATGCTTCATGATAAACTCCACTTCATAGCGAAAAAACACGGACTGACAGAAATGATTATTCAGTCAGGTCAAAATAATTTCCGAACAACTGAATACCACTTACCAATTAAAATCTATGATTACAAAACAGGAGAGAAAAAAGTAGATACCTATGAACATGAAGAAAAAATACCTCGTCTTTCCTTAGAAACGGCAGAAAAAATTTATGACAGGTACGCAGAAAAAAAGAATTATACCTTCTCAGAAAAAGATAAAAATTGGCATCTCGATATTTCTCAATAAACTCCAACTCACTAAGCTACTCGTTGCAAATTGGAAGCATCATCAAATACTCTCTTCAACATATGTTGATAAGTCTCAGGCAGTTTTTTAATTTCATTAGACTTTCCTTCGATATCACCAATTTTTTCTATACCGATATTTTTTAAACGATAGATTGCAGCTCTATGAAGAATAAGATCAGACAGCAAGGTATCATTATCTACGTTTCAAGCAACTAATCTCTTAGTAATAGCTATCTTTTTAAGCGTATTATCGTGAACCAATTCGGATGAAGATTTAGAAAGAATACGTCACATATGCTCAGGATCGGATATATCAATTTCAAACTGATATGAGGCATTTCTACCTACAATTCACCTTTCTAGAAAATCTCTATAGTCAGAATAAGCCGTTTCAATGTATCACTTTGCAACTCATCAGTTCATAGAAGCTCTTGTGATTTTTTTATAGAGAAAGGGTGTGAGCTGTTTTCACGTAGAATCAAGTAACGCCCAGGGTCAATGTTCATCTTTCTGAACTCAGTAAATTCAATTTCATAAATGTATTAATGAATGAAATACATTATCAGTAAGAAGAACAAACGTATTTCATTCTAGACTTCACAATCACTTTGATCATGCACATTCTCGTTCATGAACATGTTCAAACTTACGAGCTTTAGATACTCTTATTTCTCTCAGGTTATCATTAAAAGTCATATAATAATCTGCTTTTTTCAATACATCTGTTAACTGCTTATGTTCACCAAGAAATGCTCCTTTTTGATAATCATTTTTTTCAGACGCCAACTTCTTATTAAATGCTTCTATAGAAGAGGTAATTAAACGTCATTCTTCCTCTTCTGTCAAAATTTTATATTGCATAAGTAAATTACCATCTTCAAGTTCAGGTAAGACAGCAAAAAGCTGCTCAACCGTTTCCTCATTCAATTTCTCTACTCATCTTCTTGAAACTATTTTATTTATTTTTCCAAGAATATCAGAAGTTCATCAGGTCAAAATAGATAAATTAGCTATTTTCACCTGAGCTTTTTCTATATCTATTTTCAATGATGATAAACCTTTTTTCAACTCTGCCAATAATTTCAATTCTTCAAAAAACTGATCAGCAGTAATATTATATTCAGTAAGAAAAGTAGCTATTTCTTCTTGCAATCATCAAATACGCTGTTCTAAATAAGATCTAGAAACCTCACCTACCTTACCAAGATCTGTCTGAATTTCTTTAACTGTTTTCTGACGTTTCACAACTTCAGAAATAGTATTTATATATGTTGATAATCAAGACTCCATCTTCAGCTAAACAGGAATAAAACATATTATGTTGCACGAAGAACATCGATAACAACATTTTCTTCTTCACAAATAACCTGCTCTCATCACACCAATTTTCTACGAATTCTCTCTTCAACAGCTCAATCAACGATTATCCCCCCTTCCCTAATCATATGTTTAATATTCCCTCAACTCTCTCCTACTCAGTATACTTTTAAAAGTTTATTCAACTCAATATAGTCTTGTTCTAGAGAAAAAGTGTAATTCATAGCCAATGGAATCATAAAAAAGTATCATAACAAATCTATTTACTTTATCAACATTTAATATATAAAATACAACTAAATTGACATATCAAAGAAAATACAATAATTTTAACAAAGAAAAATAACACTCATAAAACAACAACTTCATTTCTTCACAAAAGAACAAGAAAACCAACAACTCTTGCTAGAAGCAACGAACACGGTTTTAAAAAGAAAAATAAAACTTGAAAAACTTCAAGGAACGCTTTTTAGTTTATTTAAAAAAAATAAGTTAAGTGCAAAAAAAATTCAAAAAATTAAAGTAAGTTATTTTCAAAAAAAACACAATATCGACAAACGATCAGAAAAAAAACCTTTAGAAATATGTATTAAAAATCTCACATCATATGTTGATAAGTACGATAAACCAGACTTATACAATTTTTTAAGAGTATTTGCTGATCTACCTAATCTTAGCTTTGATAGTCTCCAAACCACATTTCAAAAAAACGTAAAAACAAAATGAGAACTGAATATATCAGACGATCTCCTAATAGAATTAATCGAAAAATGCAAGTTCAGAAAAGCTAAATCATATCTCGCAAGGGCAATACTCACTCGAGTTCTTATTGAAAGAGATCCTCATCAAAGAATTCAAGATAGAATGTTAGACTTACTCCGACTAATCGATGAAGATACAGAAAGAAAAATACTTGAAAACATACATGAAAAGGAAGGATTTTCACACTTCGATCAAAGTCCTCAAAATTATTTTAAAATGGTTATCAACTGATATTATTGACAAGAAAAACCCGTAAATATGGAACAAGATCAACAATACCTTTTACGGGAAGACTTACATAGGTATTGATCAAGAAACATCACTCATAAAGTAAAATGAAAAAGATTACACAGTAGCGCACTTCGAGATTATACAAACTATTGATTAAACAAGAAAAAAATCAACTTTTTCGAATATTCAAGAAAAGCACTCACCATTGAGACCATCGATGAACAACTTTTTGATGAAGAACTGAAAAATAAAATAATCGAAAATGCTCATCTTTGAAAAAGAATAAAACAACGTAAGCAACTACAATTAGACCGACTCATTAAAATACGGTCTAGCGACC
>JAHDCT010000074.1 GCA_020629735.1 bacterium
GAATATCTACCCAGGTCAGGCAAATATGCCAATGACACAAAAATGAAGAGCGCACTTTGTTAATATAGATGCGGGAAAAGCAAGAAATGAATTAGAGCATGTATTGATGTTGCTTAATGATACACCAAAAGAAAGTAAGATATATAAAGCGAGAGCAGCAATGATGGATATTGCGTATAGAAACAATAGAGTAAGTGATCTCTTTAGTAAAATGGCAGCAGAGAAAATTTTTTGACCTGCAATTATATCAACAAATTCATGGGTATCTCCATTTCAACGTATGATGAAAGATCTATCATCTCGTGGACTGGATGGGCTTATTCCTATTTGAGGGTGGCTAAATTTGTCGGAAGAACACTTAAAAGTAAAATTAAATCAGAAACAGATTAAAAAAATATTGGAATTTATCGGTGAATCAGAACTTTTACGTGACAGAGTTTTTTCTATTGTGCTACCCAAAGAACTTGTCGAGGGAGAGACTCCATATCAGGGATTAACTTTTTTTAATGAGTTGGAAAAAATAACCTCTTTAGCGATACTTGATTTGTCATGACAAAATATCGTCGGTGTACCAAGGAAGTTGCCTTCTAGTATTGAAGTAGTGAAATTGCCTCAGTCGGTAAGAGCAACTGAAGAGAACCTTCGTCCTTTTCTTGATTATCCTAACTTAAGATGTCTTGAAATAGGACCTTTCAGTGAACATGAAAGAAACCATAGTGCTTACAATACTCTATTGTGAAAGCAAAAGTTAAAAAGATTGGTAATTGGTGAAGAAAATATAAAGAACTAATTCTAAAAATTACCCTATATGAGCGATAAACTACAACCAGGAGCATTAAAGAAAGTAAAAGAGAACAACTTAAAAGCATTTGTAAGTGCGAGTCGTTCATCTTCTGTGGTGAAGCAAGTAATGAGAGCTCGTATCAATGAAACCTTAGAAAAGAAGAAAAGAGATTATATCACTAATGGTGAGTTTGAGAAAATGTTAAATAATGTGCTAGATTTATCTGCAAAGCTGGAAGTATATGAGGTAAAAGACTTTTGGGATAGATTGGATGTACAAGTAAAGAGATTAGCTAAAGATGATAATTCAGATTTTCAGAGGGAATATACGTTTTTTTTGTTAAAGAACGAAAGGGTTCCTGAAGAAGAATACGTAAGTACGTTTAATAAAGCTGTGAACTGACTCGACTTATATAAATATTACGAATTTATTTTAGATGGATGAATTAGCGTAAAGTATCAGGAAATTTATTTAGATCAATTACCAAAGATTCTTGCAAAATATGGAAAGGAAGAAGGTCACAAATTTTGAGCTCTTTTAGAAAAAGGCTATATAACAGAAGAAACCTATAACGAAGTAGTGGAGTGACTTTTATGAGAGTATCAGAAAAACAGATATAAAAGAAAATATGATGGGGCTGACTTTACTAACATAGTGATTGCTATTAAAGATTATGGAATAAAGCCAGAAGAGCACAAAGAAGATATAGAATTGGCTTTCGATAAGATATGTGAAACATGATATGTTAGTGCAGGTGATGTAGAGAAAATAATAACGATATTTGAATTTGATGTGATTGAGTTGAAATTACCTAAGAAAGGAGACGAAAACGAGGAACTAATATTGCATAGGCGCGAAAAACTTGAAATATTTTTCTGGAATTATTTCTCAAGACTCAATGACATTAGTGACTATAAGTTAGGCGAGTGATCTTACGATGATGACTTCGAAGCTATACTTAAGTTTGTTGACGAATGCAAAAGACGTAAAATATTCACCTTGCGCTGATGGAAGGTCCCTATTGCTATGATGAGAAAAAAGTATGAAATGACTAATGGAGTAGTAAAGAGTAATGAAGTTCGCAATTGACTTTATGACCTACACACACAGATTTGATATTCAGTAAAAGCAGCATATACACGCGTTGATAATACAGAGAGGCTAGAAAATACTAAAAAACATTGGCAAGAATCAGATGGAGTATTGCTGCATAGTTTTCTTGAAAAAAGGTGTATGAGCGTTGTCGAACATGACAAAGATGGTCATATCGGTTCTGCGTTCTACAGTGAAATAATAGTTATTGTTAAAAATTTCAAGCGATTAAATACAGAATTATTTAAAGAATTATTTTTAAAGATATTGGATCACTTTAACTATCCAAATACATACGGAAGTAATGTGAAAGAATTTGTCGTGGAGGTGTGTGCTACGTGAGTAATCAAAAAATGAGAGAATGCTACGATAGATATAGAAGTTTTAAAACGATGTATAGCTAACCCAAACGCGAAACAAGTTGACGAATTGATCGCAATCAACTATTTTGATGAAACTGAGCGTGAGATAGTAAGAGAAGCAGCAATGGATGGAATGAGGAAGAACTTAACTAATTTAGAAACAAAAGAGGAAGTAGATTACAATTTTAAAGACAACAAATTGTTAAAAAAAGATTCTTTTCTGGAGTATAGTAAACGTGAATGGCTACGATGATTTAAAAAACATGAGGAAGAAGAGATCGAGCCCTTATCAAATAAAATGCGATTACTCTATCAGAAACATCTAGAGTATTGACCAGAAATGGCAAAGAGATGTGTATTAGATAAGTCATTTGCAAAGAGGATAGTTTTGGTGACAGAACAACTAGAGAAGCGGCCCTTTGAGTATCTTGAAAAGTTAAAGAGGCAAGATTTACTTAAGTGAAGTGTTGATTTTTTATACTCTTGTCTGGTAAAAGAAGATGATCAATCGATTCGACGTTTTTACGCGGATCATTTTTATCAAGGAAATGATGGAACATGTGTAAAAAAACTTATTGCTGACTTCGGTGAGAGAGCCGTATTCAAGTTCTTAGGTGATGGGAAGAGAGATCCTCATAATGCAGTACAGTCATATGATAAAATCATGAAATTTTATAGAAAAGAATACGGTGTAAGAAAAAAGGACGAGTTCGTTGCTACCTTTATGGTCGAATCTGGTTGATCTGAAGTAGGATATGATGAGTTAAATGCATTCCTTGCTCAATATAAGACAACGCGACGTAAGAAGCTGAAAGAAGCAGTAGCACAGGACATTATTCCAAATGAAAGGTTTACCAAGAATTGCAATTTACTTCTTCAGCGAGATGAAGAGAAAACGCTTCATAAAACACGTGCAAACTTTTTCCTTCTAGGAGATGTGCTTTATATTCTTGCCAAGAAGCCAGCCTTAGAGGCTATAGAAAATCTTCGCCATGGAGATGAGAGAGAGCAGAAAATTTACAAGTATTTTTCAGAATGAATCCTTTCTGCAAGAAAGAAAGACATTAAAGCGATGATGCTCATGCGAGAAAATCCTAAGAAATTTCTAGGCTTACCTGATAAAGACGCTCCAGCGTTATTACACAATGCTCTTAAGCCATCAAACTGGGCACATTTCCCCCATCTTGATCTTAGTGAGAGAGAAATAGTTGAGTCAATCATACTCGGATATATTGACGAATTGAGCTACTTTCAACCGATGAAAATGACCTTTTTGACAGGGAAAGGGCATGCGCATTGAGTGGAGGGAGAATCTTCGAAAGAAGACCTTTACATTGAGTTTTTCCAAACAATGCCAAATGTTACTCTGGCATGAATGGTGAAAAAGTATAATGGAAGATTAAATCAATTTAGAAATGATCAGGAGTGATGAGAGCAGATGAGTTACAAGCAGGTGAGAAAAGATGTAACTCAGCTTCCAGAACAGCAGTTGAAGCGATTATTAGAAGAGGCGTGAATCGAAAAAAAGTCCGCAGAAGTGCATCCTAAAAGCTTCGTATGAGGATGGTATAACTGATTCAATTGTGATGCACTTGGTATGAGACATGGGAAGAAAGTTGTTATGATGTTTAATCCCTTCACAACAGATCTGTGTGTCTACCAAGGAGATTATCAGGAAGAGGTAGATAACCTAAGAGTGACTTCCCGGATGACGCTTAATGAAATAATAGGGTGACCATCTTTTAGGCGTCTATCGAGATTGATAAAGAAAGGAAGAGATCCTAGAAATTATTTGCCAGATAATCATTTAGAACAAACGGAATCTTTAGAGCTCATGATAGACAATATTGAAGCATGAGCAAATTATGCAAGAAAGTGTCGCATGTATAACGATAAGAGAAAAGAAATAGAGCAAATATACAGTTTGTTTCTTTCTGCCTATGTTCAAAAATATCCCGTTTCTCAGTGAGGAGTGCCTATTGAAAACACCAAAGCAACATACGGAAAAGGACATTCAAAAATTAAATTTAATTCGAAGGAAAAGGACAATGACACGTTTCCGATTATGCCATGTAGTTATTCTGACAATGCATCAGTACTGTGAGGTGAATTAGAACTTCAGTGAGGAGAAGAAGTAATACCACCACGTAAGACAGGTATTCGTGAAATGGATATTGAAGATATGCTAAAAGTAATTCATCTAGAGCATAAAATATATCCTGAATGAGTGTCAGAGAATCCATTACTTATTCAGCAAGAAATCTGTGCATCAATGATAAAGAATAAAGCTCAGAACAGAAAAAATCTTCACAAGTCAGTGTATGATAAAGACGGAAAAATGATCTGATATTCAATATGCTACGAGGGAGTAGTTAATAAAGAAGAAAATGAGGCATGCGTATACATTAAAGATCTAGCAGTTGTGCCAGAAGAAAAAGGGGTGTGACTAGAATTAATGAGAACGCAAATTAAAGAAATTAGAGAACAATATCCAGATCGCCCAATAGTAGCTGAACTAAGAGAAAATAGCTCATATAGAATCGTAAACGCATACATACACAAGTTTGGTTTAAGAGTAAGGGAAAAGAAGAAGGGAAAGTATGTATGAGGAGAGCGTTATTTTAAGGTAGTATTAGAACCTGGAGAGTAAAAAGACTACTTTCACCTTTGAAATAAAGACAACCTGTGTATAAACTACCGAAGTTGCTACTTCGGTAGTTTTTAGTAAAGAAAGAAGAGTTAAAAGTACACTAGTGAAATGATGACTAGTATCTTTCTTAATTTTTATCTACATAGTAAAGAGTATGTCTGAGTCTGGTAAAACAATCCTCCGTTTTGATAATGTAACCTTTGCATATAACGATGGAAAACACGTTATCTTAGAAGATGCAAGTTTTTCTGTGCGTGAGAATACAAAGATAACCATCATGGGGCAAAACGGTGCAGGAAAATCAACAATGTTTAAGTTGATCTTGTGAGAACTAAAGCCACGTGTTGGGAAAATTAACCTTGAGCAAGGAGCACATGTAGCAATCTCAAGACAGGTTATTCCAAGAGACCAAATGGATATGACGGTAACCGAGTATTTCGCTACAGCCTTTCCTGAGAAAGACTATCAACTTGATAAAAAAGTAGAACAAGTGTTGCAAAAAGTAAATCTCCATGCAGATGTAACTAAGTCTCTACGTACCTTTTCAGGTGGACAACAAGCAAGACTTCTTCTCGCACATGCCTTGATTCAAGAGCCAGATATTCTCCTTCTCGATGAACCAACAAATAATCTTGACGCAGCGGGAATCGGAGATCTTATTAGTTTCCTCCTAACCTATGAAAAGACCGTGATTGTAATTAGCCATGATGCTGACTTCCTAAATATGTTTACTGACTGAGTATTGTATCTTAACAAAGATCGCCTTCTTGTTGAACAATACCGAGGTGATTACTATGATGTAGTAGAGCAAATCAAAGCACAAATTGAAAAGGAAAAGAAGCAGAATGCAAGAATGGAAAAGAAAATAAGTGACGCAAAAGATAAAATAAACTTCTTCTCGAA
>JAHDCT010000004.1:0-13333 GCA_020629735.1 bacterium
TTTTCAGAAATATCATCACTCTTAAATTGCAACTCAGCTTGCTTACGAGCATCGTGTCTCTTGTTTCTAATAGCAACCTTAGAGTCTTCTCCATCTCTTGCAACCACTTTCGTAAGCTCTTGCCTTCTTTCAGTAGTCAACATAGGAATTTTAATCATAAGATAATCTCCTTGGTTCAAAGGAGTAAGTCAGATATTAGCATCATAAATTGCCTTCTCTAAATCAGCAAGAACAGCTTTATCCCAAGGCTCAATCTTCAAAGTTTGAGGATCAATAATACCGATATTTGCAACTTGGTTAACATGTACATGAATTTCTTCTACCAATCAGGTTGAAGCCCTTCATAATTGTAAGTGCTTAAAAGCTCATTCTAGATGTTGAATAATCTTCTCACACGAAGATCTAAAGTCAGAAACAATGCTCATTTAACTAAATAAGTAAATAAAGTAAAATATATATAACGCATTTGTAAAGCAAAAGAAGTAGGTCACTCCCAAAAGCACATCTCTTCAATATCCGCTTATACTGGTCAAATATATACTATACAAGGTATAAGGATTTCTTTGCAAAAATATATAGAAAATTTGCATATCTCTGAGTTTTTGTTACACTCATGAGTAACTAAAAAATGATTTTTATTTGCTTTCTTACATGTTCATGAAGAAATTACTTCAATTAATTTTAGCACTAGCGGTAATATTTTGATATACCTTTGTTGCAACTTCTCAAGTTCAAGCTTCAGATAGTTTAGATGATTTTCTTGACGATATTCTAGCGGAAGACGATGATACAGACACTACGGATACTAATACTGATGAAGATGAACACAACGCAGCTGACAAAGAAAAAATCCTAGACGAAGTAGACGGAGATGATCGAGAATACGCAGAAGATAAAACATTCCTTGCACCAAAAAACATTACTGATACAAGTGTAGACATTATTACTACAAAAGCTCTATATAAAGGGAAAGAAGTAGATAAATATAGAATCTACTATTCAGAAAAAACCCTTACATCAAAAGAACTAGATCTTATCAACGATATCATTGCTGATGCAAGCAAAATTGATGATGACAACAAAAAAATCAGTCTTGAACTAAAAGGACTAAAAGCAAACACAAAATACTATGTAGTAGTATCACCTGTACATCCTACTGACACAGTAAACCAACCAGCAACCATGATTACCGAAGAAATATCATTCACAACTAAGCCTGCTGGAACTGCAGCTCCTGCAGACACTAAAGAAGAGGAGAAGGAAGATGATAAAACAACAGCTGATCCTAAAGAGGAAGAAAAAAATGAAGAGCCAAAAGAAGAGGAACCTAAAAAAGAAGAAGTAAAAACAATCAAGCCAACAGATACAGTATTCACAGGAGTAAAATACACAAACGATGAAAATAAAGTAACACTTACATGGAATGGAAACAACGACGATATTGCAAAAGCTGAAATTAATCTAAGACACCAAGGAGAATCTAGTTATACAAAAGTAGGTTCACCACAATATAAAAACGGAACCTTCACCTTTAGTGTAAATAAAGCAGGAAACTACTTCTTAAAAATAAGAGCTTTAGATAAAACAAATAAACACGTTGGAAAAGAACACATTCAAACAGTTAAAGTGACTGAAGTAATGGCTCCAACAGAAAACAAAGAAGCAGCAGTGACAAAAGCTCCTGCAGTAGGTCCTACTACTGATCTATTAATTGCACTAATAATATTCTCATTAATGGTGTATACATTTGTTAGGTTTAGAAGAAGATAGTAAAACAAATTTCTTTACAAAAAAACCAATCCACTCAGGATTGGTTTTTTTAGAAAGAGAAAATGCCAATTGCTTTCAATAAACAAATACATACCATAGAACCATTATTGTAAAGGATGCATTGCCGATACAAAACACTCATTTTATTATTACCACAAGAATTAGTATGATTAAAAAAAGAGAATTTACCGAAGTAAGTCATAAGGCACAATGGCAAGGATCTGAGATTCATTTGAGTACAGGAAAACTAGCACCTCATTCAGAGTGAGCAATAGTTATTCGTCAAGGAGACACATCACTCCTAGTAACAACAATTATGGAAAAGAATCCGGACAAGTCGAGAGACTTTATGCCTCTCGCAGTAGACTTCCGTGAATCACGATACGCAGCAGGAAAAATTGGATGAGGAAGATTTAACAAAAGAGAAGGGAGACCAAGCGATGAAGCAGTTCTCTATTGCAGACTTACTGACAGACCACTAAGACCAATGTTTCCTAAAGGGATGGTAAACGATACCGTAATTACTATCTCTCCTCTTTCACTTGACGGAGAAGTCTCTCCTGGAGAACTCTCAATTATTTGATCATCTGCAGCACTGCTGATGGCATGAATACCGTTTGAAGGGCCAGTAGGAGCTATTAGAATCTGATATGTAAATGGAGAATTTAGATATCATCTTACAGACTCAGAAGCTAAAGAAGCAACTTTAGACCTCCACCTCGCTGGTAAAAAAGGATCTATTAATATGATCGAGGCTTGAGCAAACGAATGTCCTCCAGAAATTCTTAAAGAAGCTATGAAATTAGGACAAATAGCTATAGACGAAATGTGCGATATACAAGAAGAATTCTTAAAGAAATTAAATATTACTCAACAAGAACCAACAAAAAATCGATATACTGATGACATGTTTGCTGAAGCTCAAGCAATTATCAGTCAAGAAAAACTACAAGAGCTTAAAAAAATCTGAGCAGATAAAGCACAATTTGATACGCTATACGGACAATTAAAAGACGAACTCTTTGATGGTCTTGCAACTCAAATTGAAGACGACAATTCACCTTGGAGTTCATCACTAGTCGGAATTTGTTTTTTCAATCTTGTAAAAAAGTTTATCAGAAGCAGTTTCCTAGAAACAGGAGAAAGAATAGATGGAAGAAAAGCAGAAGATATAAGAAATATTTATTGTGAAATTAATGCAATACCAAGAAACCATGGAACATGATTCTTCTGGAGATGAGACACGCAAGTAATGAGTTTTCTAACACTTGGTTCTCCAAGTGACGCTCAAATACTAGATAATATGGAATACCACGGAGAAGAAAAAAGATTTCTCCATCATTATAAAATGCCTCCATTCTCAAACAACGAAGCAAGAATGATAAGAGGATCAAATAGAAGAGAAACAGGTCACGGAAGACTAGCAGAAAAAGCACTACTACCAATGATTCCACAAAAAGAAGAATTTCCATATACCATAAGACTCGTCTCAGAAGTACTAGGATCATGAGGTTCGACGTCAATGGCAAGTGTTTGTGGATCAACGCTTGCTCTCCTTTCAGGATGAGTACCAATGAAAGCACCAGTAAGTGGAATAGCAATGGGAATGATATCTGATGACACACAAGAAGTAATCCTAACAGACATAAAAGGAACTGAGGACTTTATTTGAGATATGGACTTTAAGTTAACAGGAACAAAAAACTGAGTAACAGCCATCCAAATGGACACGAAACTCAAATGAATTTCAGTTGAAAAACTCTGTGAAATGGTAGATAGAGCTAATTCAGGAAGACAAGATATTCTTGATTACATGCTCCAAACTATCTCGAAACCAGCTGATAGTATTTCAGAATATGCACCAAGTATAGAAACATACAAAATAGAACCTGATCAAGTAAGAACAGTTATAGGACCATGAGGATCTATGATTAATAAGATCATAGAAGAAGTTGGAGGAGCAGATATGATTAACATTGACTTCGAAGATGATGGAACGACCTATATCACTGCCAAAGATGGAAGCATTGGAAAAAAGGCACGAGAGATAATTCAAAGAGTACTTCGAGTGCCAACTCAGGGAGACATTTTAGAAGGTACAATAACAAGAACTGAAGCATACGGGGTATTTGTAGACATCAACGGGCATATTGGTCTCGTTCATGTTAAAAAGCTAGGAGAAGGGTTTGTAGAAGATGCAAGCAAGCTATTTAACGTGAATGACAAAATGAAAGTAAAAGTACTAGGAAGTGATAAAGGAAAGCTACAACTAGAAAGAATCAAAGAATAAAAAAATTTTGGCTCACTAAAAAACACACATGTGACTCCTCTTTGAAACACTTAGATGATTATTTATCGTACTCACCTTTTTTCTTATTATCTTACTTGTAAGTGGAGAAAGAATTCTAGATACAGATATAGTCAAAGCTCTTCATGAAATAACTATGCCAGCATACCTTATCTTGGCTGGATTATTAGTATGATATATACTAAGCCTCCTTACTGTTAATAAAGCTCCAATTACAGAACAACAAAAAAAATTACAACAAAGAAGTGATACAACAGCATATATTCAATGACTCATCATTGGAATCTTCTTAGCTCTCTTGTATATATTCATCGTGTAACTATGAAAAAAATATTACTTACCATAAGTCTCATAGGTATCATGTTTCTTAGTTGATGCTCTTCATCAAGTGAATCAACAATAACAACAGAAGCAAATGGATTTACTTTTGCAATACCTGATTGATTTAATCCACTACATTCATCACTAGTAGAAAACAAACAAATTACTAACAAAGTTCTGTTTGCATATCAAGCAAATACAAATGAGGACGATGCGTTTAAAGACAATATTGTACTCACTCTTTCTAACATTGATAATAAAATCGACTACGAGCAATTTCGATCAATAAATAGCAAAAAACTCTTCACAACCTTAGTAGGATATACTCCAGGAACACAAGAACGCACAAACTTTGATTGTTGAGACAAAGAAATACCAGGGTATCTCGTAACCTTCTCATTAAAAAACACCTTCGGAGAAACAGGAAATAAAACTCATATAGCTCAGTTTCAATTTGTCTCTGATAAAAAAGGATACATATATTCATACGCAACTACAGACGAAGGAAATCTAAAAAATGCGAAGAACCGATTAACAAATATAAGCTGTCCTAGTGGAGAAGAGGCAATGTAAAGAAATACAAAAAATCTTTAAAAAGAGTTCTTCTTCCAATCCCATTCTACATTCTTAAAAAGTAAAAAACACTTCATTCATCTAAATTTAACACATGGCACGTCGTCGTAAAAAACAAACTAGTTTAGATACATCACCTCATAATCCATCAGGTCGAGAAATGTTAGTAAAATGATTTCTCTGATTAATAATAGGAACAGTAATAGCTTTTCTAGTTTTTATTGTGCTCGTATTAGTTGGATGAATCATAGAGCAAGCATTAGCAACATCTCTCTCATGAGAATGATCAGTAAATCCTCTTTTTCCTTTGATTTTAATGGTGATTGCATTTCTCGGGACGTTCATTGGAAATCTAATCCTTACAGGAACACTAAACCTCATCTACACAACAAAATATTACGACATGGCGAAAATGTTTAGTATAACACTTCTAATTAACGTACTTGTATTTATATTTTTCATACCAATTTACCTTCTTTTTGTTGGAACAATTGAGCCTCTCATGTTAATTCTCTCATTTCATGTAATTATGGCAGTATTCATGTGTTACTGTGGTATAGAAATAACGACAAATCCAAATTATGCAGCAAGTAGTCTTGTATGATCAGTATGGGGACTCTCAGTTGCAGTATTCATCTTTGCGTTAGCTTTCAAGTTGATAAATGTAAACTGAGGACAGCAAGTAAATATACTTCTAGCATTACCCCCAGTATTAGCATATCTTTGCATTCCGTTCTTTCAAACAGTTTGGGAAAAAGTATATTATAAATTTTATAGTATGTGAAACAACTTTCTGTACATACCGTCTCTCCATGAAGTAATGGTTGATGCAGAAGATACTTCAGATATTAATGTAGATTTGTAGAAGACAACAATTTAACCAACTTTACAACTTTAACGCCTAGCTTTTCTACATGCAGACATATTCAATTTGAGCATTTCTTAAATTCACTATATGAGCTATTATCGTATCCATACTCTACAAGTATGTGAATATATATGAAAGCCCTCAGCTTGGTTTATCCTTCTGATTCCTTGGGATATTCATGATTACACGATGAGCTATGTATTTTTTCTTTCTTGGACTAAATAAGCTGCGAAATAATCAAATATCGCACAAGCAACAAACCTCTTTCAGCTATAAACTATCTCTTTTTTTTGCTCTGTTTGTTATGACAAACCTAGTATTTATGATCAACGACCGTTGGACAAACTTTTTCTGAATAACAAGTTTACTCATTTTTTTCCTCCTGATTATTTTTTTCTGATTCGACAATGACACAAAAGAAACCTAATCAATCAGCTGAAATAACAGAAATGTTTACTACAATTCAAAGTCAGCTAGAAACTGTATATGATCCAGAATTTCCTGTTATAGATATTCGAACCTTGTGACTTATCTATGACATCACCATAAATGAAGATGAAAACCTCATTATGATACTCATGACATTCACAACACCTCAATGCCCTATGGGTGACATGATTGAACTTATGACAAAGAATGCAATAACTGAAGTATATCCAGATCGAGAAGTAGAAATAACTATCACTTTCGATCCCTTACGGAATATATCTATGATTAAAGATCAAGACTTACAAAGAATGTTTGAATAGTTAAAACCTACATCCAAAAAGGCTCTTCACGATCAGCAGAAGAGTCTCATTTTTTTTGTGTATATCACGTATATCACAGCTGTTTCTTAAATCAATCTAGATACAAAAATCTACCATCTGCAGATTCTTGAAGAAAATCAGAACTTCTCTTCTTATTTGGTCATATAACGCATCTCAATTTCTTATGTGTATGTAAATAGTCAACCAAAGAACTAAAATCTCAATCTCCAGAAACAATAATAGCCTGATGGTAATCATCTTTCTTTGCCATCGTGTGTAAAACAAGCTCCGCATCTATGTTTCCTTTATTAGGAATATTGTCTCATAAATGAATTTTCTTAAAAATAAGCTCATATCACAAAGACTCAAAAAAGTCATACATTTTTTGGTATTCAGGAATATATCACATAAACAAGAAAGCTTTCGTAACTCAAAAATCTTTCTTAAGCCAACGTAAAAATTTTCACCAATCTAGTTTCCATCCCAAACGTTGGGTAGAAACATTAACATTTTCGTTATCAATAAATGCATAATTTCATTGTGGACGTTTTTTTCACATACTATGTATCAGATAAAAGTGTATACCCTGCTTCTCTAAAACAAGATTCTATAACTTCTCTTTCATTCCAAGGAATAGATCATTCATTCATACATCTAGAATCAAAGTTTGCCATTCACGTAACAATAACAACATCTCATGGTCATGCTAGTGTTATTCAACGATGAATTGCTTCTGCTCTATCCTGAATTAACTCAACCTTTGCAAAACATTCTTTTCATATTCATTGAGCAACTGCATTCATAATTTCTCTACCCTCTTCATCATAATTCTCATCTTCAGTAATAAGCACTATATCACATAAATCACTCGCAACTTTTCACATTAAAGGCCTTTTTCATTGATCTCTATTTCATGTTGCTCAAAAAACAGCAATTATCTTTCTATATCACATTCATGTAGCAGCTGTGTAAAGTGTTTCAAGTGCATCTGGAGTTAAGGCAAAATCTATCATAGCAGTAATTCATTCTTTTACCTTTACCAACTCCTGTCTTCAAGGTATTCAAGAAAATGACACGAGTCATTCACCTATTTCCTGTAAAGATAATCATAATGAGGAAGCCAAATAAGCACTAATCATCATATTATCACAGTTAAATGATCAAACAAGAGGTGAAGCAATATGAATAGACTCTTCATTAAGATAAAGAGTAAATCACAATGAAGGATCTTGCACTAATCAATCTACATATATACTAGCGTTATGCGGAGGCGTTCTTGAAAAAGTTGCAGCTTGATGAGGAACCAAGTGCATATACGCAAAATCGTCTGGTACAATTGAAACTCATGCTGGAAGCAATTTATCAAAAATTTCTGCCTTAGTTTTTGCATAATGGTCCATAGTCCAATGAAAATCAAGATGTTCACGAGTTAAATTTGTCCATCAAATACCAACAAATGAAAGTGGTGTAACGCGATGTTGAAACAAGGCATGAGAAGATACTTCAACAATCATATGAGTCAGTCAATTTTTTTCTGCCTGGGCTATAAATTTCCAAAATGACATATGTCACAAAGACGTAAGATGGGTTTTATTATCTTGTTTTCAAGCTCAGACATCTATATATACCGTACTAATAATTCATACCTTATATCAAGCTTGTTTTAAAACATGATAAAGGCAAGAACTCGTTGTTGATTTTCAATCAGTTCATGTTATTCCAATACATTTCAATGTAGATCAAGGCATTCAAAATAAGAACCAAGCAACGTATGCCTTTACCTTCATATAAAATCTATACAGAAGTGTTCTTCTTCGTCGATGTTTTCTCATTACAATAAAAAAAATGAAATACTAATAACACATATATAACAATACAAAGATAATTTTCTAATCAATAAAATCAGTTGTAAGAAATATACTCAATATAATAAGGACACAATAAGTCATTACAATAAAAAAAACTTTACGAAACATGTCGTAAAGTTTTATAAGAAAGTAGCACATATCAAACGAATATGTAATTAGTTTAATAAGAAATAACTACTTATCTAAAAGATTTCAAACATCTAGGATTGTCCTGGAATTATTCCGGAATTATCTAAGTGATTTTTTGAAGTCTGAACCAGCCTTGAAAGTAGGAACGTCCATAGCAGGAATTTGAATTTTTTCTGATGGATTTCTTGGGTTAACACCAGTTCTAGCCTTTCTGTGAGATTTTTTGAAAGTACCGAATCCTTGGATTCTAACTTCTCCTCCTTTTTTAACTCCAGCCATTACAGCTTCTACGAAACATTTAATAAAGTCTCCAGCTAATCTCTTTGAAACTCATAGTTTTTCAGCTAAATGAGCAATAAGTTGTGTCCTAGTCATGTAAGTAATGAATAAGAAATAAAAACACTCCAATATATTAGAGGCTTAAAGCCAAATATCAAGCAATTTAACAAGAAAACCCTCATGTTACAATCAAAAGAAGAAAAGAAAAAATGGCTTTTAAAAGCCATTTATCAAATACATACATTTTCTCAAGATTGAGTTTTATTGACAAAATTTATTTTTATCATAAAGTATGCTTTATTTTTTTCAAAGCTCTAGAAAGCCTTTGTCTTACAGCATCTTGAGACAATCAAAGGTCATCTCCAATTTCTTCATAACTTAATTCTTCAATATATCTTTTATATATGACATCATAAGATACTTCATCCAAACTTTCCATACAAGCTTGAATAGCAGCAAGATCATAATCGCTCTGAAGTTGATCTAAAAGTTCATTTTCACCTCAATCAACAAACGCGACAGAATCTATGTGATTATCAGTTAATTGAATCGATTTTTTCTTCTTAAAGAAATCTTTACAATGATTCTTAAGAATACTCCATATATATGTTTCAAAACTATAATCTGGATTATACTTATCTAATCATTTCCAACACTTTAAATAAAAATCACTCAACAAATCTTGAGCGTCTCCCTCAGATAAAAAGTAACGTCACATGAGATAACGATAAAATACCTGAACTGTTAATTCATAAAAGTCTGCAAAAGCATCTTCATTTTGCGACAATAAACGTTCTATAAAACTATCTTCAAAATCAAACATATCAAAGAAAACAAATAGATGTTTCTAAACTCATTACAGTTACAACTCAATTATCTTAAAATAAGATATTCGTAACACTGTAGTAAACACACAATTCTTATAGAAAAACATAAGAAAAGCATACCTTAAAAGTACTTCGGAGCGGCAGAATCTTGAGATCAAGAAGAAGTATCTCAATGATGATGGATCGGAATACTTCACGTCGCACGAAGTAATCCATCAGTATTTACTCACACTTTAGTTAATTTCTGATCTATATCAGAATCATAAACACGAAGAAGCTTCCCTAACTCTTCAACTTTGTTAGTTGCTTCTTTAATATGAAAGTAATACCTACTCAGCTCAGAGATCAATTTTGAATAATCTTCATTTTGCTGCAACAGGCTAATTGTCTTCTTCTTAAGTAAATCGTTCTGAGCTTGAAGTTCTTCTAAATCATGCTGCGCTACTTCATACGCATCTTGTGTAAGTTTGTGACGCTTTCTTAAATTATCAATCTGACCAGCATCAGAATACTTAACATAAAAGAAAGTGTATCACAATGCACCTCACAAAAGAAGTCCAATAACTAAATATCAAACCATAAAAATAAATTAGAAGACAAAGACGAAAAAAGTGTACTAAACGAAACAAGCATTGCAAGAGTGAAAAACAAGAAAAAAACACTTCAACTAGGCAAATCAAACGTAGATCAACGTTATAATAACAAATACATTCACTCGTGAATAATAAAACTATAAATTATATAAGATCCAAACGTAAATAATTGATTTTAAACGCTAAAAATATATCCTTAATACATCTTTAATTTATTCATAAAATAAAATCAAATGGCAAAACAGAACAAAACCTCTCTAAAAGCAGTAGAAGAGCTCCTTTCAAAAATTGAAACAGACATGAAAAGAGCAAAAATGATTATACACCAAATTATCGAAGCAGGATGATGAGATATAGAAATCGATGAAAGTAAAATCAAAATGTTAGAAAATGCTGCAGGAGAATTATGATCATGATCTGAAGACAATGGTAACATTACCGTTATTGAAGGTGTGTATGACGGATACTTCATGATTTGATCTGATAGTAAAAAATACCCAGTACCAATGAATTATTCAAGTAAGACCAAACTCATTCCTGGTGACGTACTCAAACTGAGAATCATGCCAGACGGAAAACTAGTATATAAATTAATTGCACAGGCAAATAGAACATACGTTAAAGCTACCCTCTCGAAGTCTGATGAACATAAATACACAGCAATGACAGATGACGGAGAAGTATATTTCTTAAACCAAGCTGCAGTAAGTTACTTTAAAGGAAAAACGTGAGACGAACTTTCAATTATAATCAATGCAGATGGTATTTGAGATTTCGCAGCTATTGAAGCGCTAATTCCTCAACAATAAAGAGTCGAAAGACTCTTTTTTTTATAGATAAGTAAAGTTAAAAACATATTAGACATATTTTTATTAAAAATGTATTGCATTATTGAATAAATAGTGTATATTATTTTCAAGTGCCCATTTATTTTTTTTGAAAAACACGTTATGTCAAACGACACAATTGAAAACAACAAACTATTCATCTGAAATCTTCACTGGAACGTGAGATGGCAAGAGCTTAAAGAATTCTTCTGACAATGGGGAGAAGTAGCTTACGCTAGTGTTGCTCTAGATAGAGAATCTAACAGAAGTAGAGGGTTTGGATTTGTAACTTTTGTAAATTCAGAAGATGCGGAAAAAGCAAAAGTAGAAGCAAACGAACAAGAATTAGAAGGGAGACCTATGTACATCGACTTCGCACGCGCAAGAGAAGACGAAGAAAATGGAGAAGAACAACAAAGCGAATAAGAAAATAAGATATGGACAAAAGACTTCCTCAACTCGAGGAAGTTTTTTTTAATAAAAGCAAATATTATAATTTATAGGTAATATTTGGCAAGACAGTTTATTTCAAACATCTTGAATTCAAAATAAAATTTACTATCACGTGAAGTAATAAAGTTTTCAAAGAAAGCTTTCCCTAAAAACTGCTGAAAAATACAGCAGGTTCATGAGTAGCAATTTTATTTTAAAAAAACTGAAAGAATGAAGGAGATAGTACTCATCCTGAGTATGCTCTTGTTAGGAGTATTTAGTGCAAAAGCATTCGGATTGTGAGTTAATAACAACCAAAGTACTGAATCATACGAAATAGAAAATGACACAAACATCATACAAGAAAAAAGAAGCTAGCAGAGCATAAAAGAAAAAAAATGAGAAAGTACTTTCTCATTTTTTTTTAAATAAAATCCGAAAAAACTAATATTTAACTTCCTTATAACAACTTTCCCTCATCTCTCCATTAATATCCCACGTATAACATTTTCCAACAACTGATTTCGTTCATGTCTCAGTATGTAAAGTAGAATAATAAGGACGAGAAGAAATATACTCTAACCATCATTTGTCAGTCTCATAACCTAATGAAAAAACTTCTTCAAGAGCTCATTCTTCTCAGTCATAGTTAAGTACAAGAACAATTGGATGCGAAGCAGTATTTTTTAAACGCAAATCCAAAGATGAACTATAAATAGTACTATCAATTCAAGGAGTAGTGACTTCTTTTCAATCAATAGTTGCATCATACAAATAGTGATACCATTTAGAATGATTTCTTAGTTCTGGTCTAGCAAGAGATCTATTTGTAACAATTCATTGATAAATAGCAGTACTTCATCAACAAAGTCCTCCTCAGTATTCTTTTTTCTCAATATCTTGAGCAATAACATACCCAACCTCATACAACTGCTGTTCATAAGGATCAAACTGAGAATCCTCTAAATAAGAAAGTTCATCTCAAGGATTTAAAACTCTTACATGACCAATTTGTGAGAAAGAAGTAGCTATATTCTTTCTTCTATAAGGAACATCATTATTCACTCTACTTCTATGAGAGACAAGTCATAAGCCTAAAGATTGCAAATCTTCGGTTGATTTGAAAAGAAAGATACGTCCTTTCCATGATCTAAATACAGAAGGTGCTAAGGAAAAATCTGTTACTTCTCAAAGGAAAAGTTTGTCGTAATACTGATCAATAAAGTAATCTAAATCATCTTCCTGGAAAAGAGGTGATGTAACGAAAACTTCTGATGTGTCAGAATCAAACTGAAGCATTCATGAAGTACTATCAAATCAATAAGGTCTTTGCAGGAATCAGTCATATCATTGAGTTATCAACTCAGCCAAAACAAAACGCCTTACATATATTCAAAAGGAATCTTTATCAGGGAAAGCCTGTAATAAACTATTCATTTTCGACGCTGGAAAAGAAATTGTGTAAACAATTTCTTCATAGTAGTCTACATGGTATCACAATCATTTACGCAAATAACGAATCAAATTTACTCGCTGAGTTCAATCATAATAATTTTCATAATGTGATAATCTGATATCTAAATCATTCAAACGTTTATATGCCATATCTGCAGGCAGATCAGCAACTGAAGAAGATAAGTTAGAAAGAAACGTCTCAACTTTCTGAGATACTTTTGCTCGATGAACATAACAAGCTTCAGAATAGTCATAATACGAACAAAACGAATGCGCCTCATCTTGTGATCCATAAACAGAAAATTGGCCACTCAGAAGAACTAAAAAAGTAAAC